>JANOFW010000446.1:0-6872 GCA_031413835.1 Planctomycetia bacterium | reverse complement strand
ATCCACCCCGACATCTGCGTGGACTGCGGGCTGTGCGGCTACGTCTGCCCCCCCGAGTCGATCGTGGACTTCAACGCCAAGGTGGCCACGCGCTTCAAGCGCCGCAAGGACGCCGACCGCATCGCGGTCGTGACGCCGGAGCGCTGCACGGCCTGCGACTTCTGCTTCGACGTCTGCCCCTTCGACGCCATCAAGTACCGCACGGTGGACGACGGCTTCTTCAACGTGGCCGAGGTCAACCCCGACCTCTGCAAGGGCTGCGACGCCCTGTGCGTCTCGGTCTGCATCAAGGAGGCCATCCGCCTCATCCCGCGCGAGGAGGCCCTGGCCGACCGCGTCGGCGCTGAGGACAAGGTGGCCGCCTCGCAGTAGGGGCGTGCGGCGACAGCGAGGCTCAGCGCCCGGCGCGGCCCTCGACGAAGCGCCCCAGCAGGAACACGCAGGCTCCGGCGCCCAGCAGGCCGAGCTCGACGGCGATCGCGCCGCGCTTGTCGCCGGCCGCGATGCCGTAGAAGAGCGCCAGGGGCACCAGCACGAGGCCCGTGGCCTGCAGGAACTTGCCGAGCGTGTACATGCGGCCGCAGCGTAGCCCGCGGAGCCGGTAGGCTGGAAGCGATGCGCACCCCCCGCCTCCTACCCGCCTTGCTGCTCGTGGCGCTGGTGCCCTGCGGAGCAGGGCTGCGGGGCGAGGAGCCGGGCGTGGGGGGACCGCGCGCGCGCGTGACCGTCGCGGCGGCGGGCTTCGTGCGCGTGAAGGCGCGTGCACTCCAGGCGTTGGGCTTCCGCGCGGAGCAGCACGTCGTGGTGACCCGCCGGGGTCGGCGGCTGCCGGCCCTCCAGACGCGCGTGGGCGACGACGTGGTATTCCTCGCCAACGACCTGCCCGCGCCCCACACGCGCCAGCGCGTCTACACCCTGGCCCCGGGAGCGGCGCAGGAACGCCTCCGCCCGCCCGACAGTCCGCCGCCGCTCGCCGGACTGGTGCTGCCGCGCGACGAGGCGCACGCCGCGCGCTGGGACGATACGCCGCGCTTGCATGGGGACCTCGCCGCCGCCGAGCAGGAGGTCTACGCTGCGCCCGCGCCGAGCTGGTTCCGCGAGCGCCTCCCGCTCGGCGGCGAGCTGTCCCTCGCCGTGCCGCCGGAGTGCGTCCCGGGAGCGCCCCTGACGCTCAGCCTCGAGGTGCACGGCACCCAGCCCGGTGGCGTCCTGCTCGGCCTCACGCACGCCGGCCGGGAGCTGCGGAGGACGGGCACGGTCGGGGTGAGCTTCGAGCTCGAGGCCGTGGATCCGACCCAGCCTCTCGTGCTCAAGAACCTCGCGCCGCTGGTTCCGGCGCCCCGCAACGACGTGAGCGATGGACGCGGGACGGTCTGGATCCGGCACCTGGTGTGGAGCGGCCCGGTGGACGCAGGCCGGGCACAAGGCCCGCTGCTGATCGAGAACACGCAGCGGCTGCTGGCCGTGCGCGGGCTGCCTCGGCCCGGCTGGCACCTGCTCGCGGTGGACCTGGAGGGCGGTCTGCTGGGCGAGCCGGAGCTGTTCGCCTCCAGCGCCGCGTCGCCGCTCGCCGGCGTGCCCGCGGGCTGGGCCGTGCTGCGCGGCGTGGGTGAGGGGTACGCCGGCAGCGTGGTCGTGGCGCCTGAGCGCGAAGCGGCGCCCGAGGCGCTGGCGGCGCCCCCCGCGGACCTCGCCCTGCGCGCGATGGTGGAGCACCTGATCGTCTGCGTGCCCGCGCTGCGCCCGGCCTCGGAGCGCCTCGCCGCGCACCGTCGCACGCAGGGGATCTCCTCCGCCGTCGTGACGACGGAGGAGGTGGACCAGGTCTTCGGCGACGGCGACCGCGACCCCCAGGCGCTGCGCCGCTTCCTGTGCGCACGACGCCTGCGCGAGCAGCTCCCGTCGCTGCGCTACGTGCTGCTCGTCGGCGACGCGACGCTCGATCGCACCGACCTCGCCCCCTTCGAGACGCTGCCTGCCCTGATGGCCCGCACGCAGTACAACGGCGCAACTCCGGCCGACACGCTCTACGTCGAGGGCGACGGCGAGCCCGAGACGGACCCGCCCGTGGTGGGGCGCCTGCCGTTCCAGGACCCCGCGACCCTGGAGCGCTTCGTGGACCGGCTGGTGGCCTACGAGACCGCCCCGCCGCGGGACGCGTCGCGGCGCACGCTGCGCTTCCTGGCCAGCGAGGGCCGCTTCGGCGCGCTGGCCGACGCCATGATCGAGATGTTCTTCAAGCGCATCGTCGGGAACAGCGTCTCGCCCGCCTACGACGTGGAGGTCACCTTCGCCAGCCAGGTGTCGGCCTTCCTCTGGCCGCCGCGCGAGTTCGGCACCAAGGTGATCGAGAGCATCAACCAGGGAGCTCTTTTCTACACCTACGTGGGGCACGGGTTCGCGCAGGGCTTCGACAGCCTGCACGTCGGCGACGAGCGCTTCCCGATCCTGCATCTGGCGGACGCTCAGGCCATCGACGTGCGGGGCACTCCCCCCGTGATGATCGCCGTCGCCTGCACCACCGCGCAGTTCGACGATCCGCGGGCGTCGGGCCTGGGCGAGACGCTGCTGGCGCGCCCGCAAGGCCCGATCGCCTACGTGGGCGCCACGCGCATCTGCCACCCGGCGGGCAACGCGTTCCTCGGCCGTTCCATCGCGCGCGCGATGTTTCCGCCCGGGGGAGGAACGGGCGCAGGCCAGACGCGCCGGCTGGGCGAGGTGCTGGCCGCCGCGCGCCGCGAGGTGCTCGATCCGCGCCGGGACGATCCCCTCGAGCTGCGCCAGCTCACGCTCGGGACCGGAATGCTGCTGCCGCCGGGCACCTCGCTGGAGCGCATCAAGCAGGAGGCGTTCTGGCTCTACAACCTGCTGGGCGACCCCGGCACGCGCCTGGCCGTGCCGGATCGCGAGCTCGAGGTGACGGCGACGCGGGCGGGGGAGACGGTAGAGGTCGAGGTGCGCGGCGCGGCCGAGGGCGAGCGCGTCGAGGTCACCGTCGAGCTGCCGCGCGCGAAGCAGCATCCGTTCCTGCCGGTCGAGCGCGGCCTCAAGGCCGGTGATCCGTCCCAGGCCGAGGCGATCCGCCGCAACCACAGCCACGCCAACGAGAAGGTCGTGCTGCGGGCAGGGGCGGTGGCGAGGGACGGGGTGGCGCGGCTCACGCTCACGCCGGCGCCCGACACGCACGGGCTCGGCCACGCTTCGTACGGCGGTGCCTACCAGGTCAAGGCCTCCACGCGGGGCCCGGGTCCTGTGGGCCTGGGCGTGGCGCTGCTGCTCTGGGAGGGCGCGAGCTCACCCGACGGCGCGGCCGACACGCCGAAGTAGACGGCATCAGCGCGAACGCTCGCCGGCCACCAGACGCTCGAGACGGCGCTCGATGGCTTCCTTGCGCTCGCCGCCCTGCTCGACGTAGCGCTGGTAGGCCTCGCGCGCGCCCTGCGTGTCGCCCTGCTGCTCGAGCACGCCGCCCAGACGCGCCAGGGCCTCGACCGCGGCAGCGTCACGGGCCAGCGCCTCGCGGTAGGCACGGGCAGCCTCGTGCCAGCGTTCGTCCTCGCCCCAGGCGTCGCCGATGCGCAGCCAGGGCTCGGCCGAGCGCGGCTCGAGAGCGGCCAGCTCCTGGTACTGGAGCACCGCGTCCTGGGTGCGGCCGATGTCGGCGAGGGTGCGGGCCAGCTCGAGCCGCGCGTAGGGGACGGAAGGTGCGAGCTGCACGACCCGCATCCAGGCCGCCAGGCTCTCGCCCTGCTCGCCCAGCCGCGCCCGAGCGTCGGCCAAGCCCATCCAAGCCTCCAGGTTCTCCGGCGCCGCCGTCGTGGCGCGCTCGAACGAGACCGCTGCCGCGCGGTAGGCGGCCTGCCGCGCCGCGCCGCCCGCCGCCAGGTCGCCCTCCACGGCGCGCAGGTAGCCGCGGTAGAGCTGCACCTCGACCTCGGCACTCGCGAGCAGGCCGGCCCGCTCCAGCGCCCGGTCCGCGCGCGTGATCGCGCCGCGCGCCTGCGCGTGGGCGAGCGTCTCGCCCTCGCGGTCGCCCGCGTCGCGGGCCTGGGCGCGCCGACGCACCCAGGCATCGGCCTCGGAGAGCTCGACCTCCGCAAGCCCCAGCGGCCACCAGGGCGAGTCGGGCTGCCGCGCCGAGGCGTGGTCGTAGACCGCACGCAAGGCCGATGAGGACTGGTCGCTGGCGAGGCGTTCGGCGAGCACGCGGTCCGGCTCGACCGCGCCCGGTGCCTGGGCGCGCCGCTCGTACTCCTCGCGCGCCTGGCTGCGCCGCCCCGCCTCGCTGAGCGCGCGAACGTAGCCCAGGTGCGCACGCACCTCGTCGGGGGCGCGGCCGCGCAGCGCGGCGTAGGAGGCGATCGATCCCTCGAGGTCGCCGCTGCGGCGCTGCACGTCGGCCGCGGCCAACAGCTGCGCCTGCGTGGGCGCCTGGGGGCCCGCAGGGGCTCGGGGGGCCCTGCTCCGCGCGCAGGCCCCCGCGCCCGCCGCCGCCAGCGCCAACAGCGCGGCGAGGGCCCAGGCCGCACGCCAGGGGACGCTCACCCCTGCTGGTCCCGTCGCCGCTTGAGCCAGCTCTTCCAGCGCGCCACCGCAGCCTGTCGGTCGAGGGGGTCGTCGTCGGGCTCGAAGCCCAGCGACTCGCCGACCGCCTCGTGGAGCACGACGATCGAGCGCGAGCGCACCCGCGGATCGGCGTCCTCGAGCCCACGGATGAGGGTGGCCATGCCCCGGTCGTCGCCGTTCCTCGCCAGGGCCGTGGCGGCCTCGGAGCGCACCTCCGGGTCGGGGTCCGAGAGCGCGCGCGCCAGCGGGTCGAGCGCGCGATGGTCGCGCAGGAATCCGAGCGTGTAGGCGGCCATGCCGCGCGTACGCGCCGAGGGGTGCTCCGCCAGGGTGCGCAGCAGCGCGCTCGCGGCCGGCTCCCCCAGGCGCCCCAGCTGCGAGGCGGCTTCCAGGCGCTGCTTCAGGTCCTCGCTCTCGAAGTGGGCGATCTCCTGCGCCACCCGGGCCTGCATCACGGGCGTGCCCTCGTAGAAGGGCTGCGGCGCCTCCGGCGGCCTTTCCGCCGCCGGGGCGGCGCGGCCGGAGACTTGGCGGCGCCGCCCGTCTGGCAGGCAGCCAGCGGCAGGGCCGCGCCCCAGAGCAACAGCAGGGCGAGCGCGCGGCTCATGTTCGGGATCGACCCTCCGGTTGGCTGGGCGGCGCCTTCCAGGCGCGCCGTCGCTCGACCAGCAGCAGGATAGCGGCGAGCAGCAGCAAGACGGGCGCCAGCGCGACCCCGGGCCGGCGACTGCCCAGCGGCGGCTCCTCGCCGGCATTCAGGAGGCGCCCGCCTCCGGCCTCCGCCAGGGAGCGCAGGCGCTCCAGGTCGGGGCCCACGCCCCGATGCTCCGCGGTCGGCCGGGCCGGCAGGCGCAGCACACGTTCGAAGCCCGGCCCGCGCACGCGCGCATCCTGCCCCTCGGGCAGGGCCGCGGCACTCTCGAACAGACCGGGGGCGATCTCGAACAGCTCCAGTAGCTGCGCCCCCACCACCAGGGTCAGCCGCCCGCGGCCCGCCTCGCCAGCCAGGTTCACCCGCAGCCGGCCCTGCGCGTCCAGCTCGGCGTTCACGCCGCGATCGGCCTCGGCGGCCAGGCGTGCCACCAGGGGCGCGAGCAGCCGCGCGGCGGCGACGGAGTCCGCTTCGGCGCCCGGACCCCAGGCCAGCGCGTGGACCCGGCCGGCGCCGTGGCCGCGCTCGGCAGCGAAGGCCGTCGTCTCGGCCCCGGGTCCCGCGAGGCGCGCGCGGCCGACGAGCAGCGCGCCCTCGACCGGCTCGACGGCGTGGATCCAGCTCAGGGCGGCATCCGAGGGCAGCAACGCGGCCCACGAGCCCGGGGCGGCCTCCAGGGAGGCGGGGCGACCCAGACGGGCCTCCTCGGCCCGGGCACGTTGACGCGCCAGCTGGGCCAGCAGCCGGGAGGCGAGGCCTGCGCTGCCCTCGAGCAGCAGCACGTCCTCGGGCCGCGCGGCCAGGGTGGAGCGCAGCGCCTCCGCCGCGGCGGGCATGCCCACCACGAGGGCGGCGAACTGCACGCGCGCGGCGAAGAGGCGCGGCGCGAGAGCCCGCAGGGACGCGAGGTCGGGCGCCTCGTCGGGATCGCCGTCCGTGAGCAGCAGCAGCCGGCGCTCGGCACCTCCCCCGCCCGCACCCTGCGCCGATCCCTCCAGCAGCGCAACCCCCGCCGCGACGGCGGCGTCGAGATCCGTGGCGCCGCCGGCGCTGAGCGCGCTGAGCGCGCGCTCAAGCTCGACGCGCCCGGCGGCGTCCCCCGCCAGGACGAACCCCGGGGCGAGCGGCCGCGCCTGGGCCGTGCCGCGGAAGGGCAGCACCGCGAGGCGCTCGCCGGGCTGCAACCCCGCGAGCGCCTCCCGTGCCGCCCGCGTGAGAGCCTCGAGGGGCTCGCCGCTGGTGCTCCCGCTGACGTCGAGCGCGATCACGATCGCGGCGCCGCCGTCCTCTCCGCCGCGCACGCGCAGGGGGGAGAGCAGCGTCTCCAGCGGCGTGCCCCCCCAGCCCCCCGGGGCGTAGCCCATGGGCCCACCGAGCAGCAGCAGGCGCCCGCCCGCCGCCGTGAAGCGCGCCAGCGCCTCGGCGCGCGCGGGCCCGATCGCGCTCCAAGGGAGGCCGGCCAGCACCACGAGGTCGGCGGCGGCCAGCTCGCCCTCGCTGGGCTCAATGAGGCGCGAGATCTCGGGGCCCTCGCCCGGACTCCGCAGGGCCTCCAGGTCAAGGTCCCCCCAGACGCGCACGCTGGCCCGCACGGGGGCCAGCCCCAGGGCCAGCGCGTCGTTGGCCGGGTCGTCGTCGGGGGTGCCAGGCAGGG
>JANOFW010000445.1:0-2045 GCA_031413835.1 Planctomycetia bacterium | reverse complement strand
AGGTGCGGGCCGACGTCGTGGACTACTTGCTCGGCTTCCACGACCCGGCCTTCGAGGCTCTTCCCGGGGTGGGCTGGAACAGCAGCTGGGACGCGATCCTCACCGACATGTACGAGGAGTACTACGGGCGCACCGAAGCCGGCGACCTGCGCCGGCATAGCGAGGTGTTGGGCGAGTTCTCGCGCGACAAGGCCCTGGTGAAGGTCGGCGAGAAGCTCATGGGCCGCAACGGCTGCTTCGGCTGCCACGCCGTCGAGGGCCACGAGGGCGAGCAGCCCATCGGCACCGAGCTCACGCGCTGGGGCATCAAGGACCTCCACCAGCTCGAGTTCGCCATGGTGCACGTGGTGCCCCACACGCGCACCGGCTTCTTCCGCACCAAGATCACCCACCCGCGCATCTGGGACCACGGCCGCGTGCGCCGCTGGACCGACCAGCTCAAGATGCCGCGCTTCAACTTCCGCATGGACGACGGCCAGGAGGGCGTGGTCGCCACGCGCGGCGCGGTGGCCGGCATCGTGCTGGGCCTGGTCGAGGAGCCGATCCAGGAGGGTGCGCTCTACAAGCCCTCCGAGGCGGCCCGCGACCTGATCCGCTTCCGCCGCGTGGTCGAACGATACGGCTGCAACAACTGCCACCCGCTCGAGGGGCAGATGAGCGTGATGTGGCGCTACCTGGGCGCGCCGCGCGAGTACGCCCCGGGCGAGACCCCCAAGGACTACAAGCCCTCCTCGTCCTTCGATCTCAAGTTCTCCGTGCCGCCGCTCTTCGCCCAGGGCGAGCGCACGCAGGCGGGCTGGCTGCTGAACTTCCTGCAGGATCCGCAGAACCTGCGTCCGAACGTGCGCCAGCGCATGCCCAAGTTCGAGCTCAACGTCGAGGAGGCCGATGCGCTCGTGGCCGGCTTCCAGCGCCTGGCGGGCATCGAGCTGCGCAACCGCTACCAGCCGGAGAGCTCGCTGGCCGGCCGAGACTACGCCAAGCCGCTCGATCTGGTCGTGACCGACGACCAGGGCCGGGTAACCGACTCGCGCCCCATCCGCGGCGCCGTGGAGGAGGCCGAATTCCTCTTCGACACGATCAACTGCAACAAGTGCCACCTGCCCAAGGGCACGCCCGGTAGCGATCCCACCGACGGCGGCATCTCGCCGTCCTTCCAGCTCTCCGCCCGCCGCCTGGGGCGCGACTGGGTGATCGCGCTCTTGAACGACCCGCAGCACCTGATCCGCAGCACCGGAATGACCTCGTTCTGGGGACGCAGCGGCTACGGCCGGACCATGGACGCCAAGTACCTGGCCTTCCAGCTCGAGCTGCGCGAGGACCCCGAGTGGCAGCGGCTGTGGGCAGCGAGCGAGCAGGGCAAGAAGGCCGGGCCGGAGAAGGACGAGGCCATGCGTCGCCTGGCCGAGGTGCAGCGCGTCGCGCTGGCGGATTACGTGCTCCACCACTACCGCTGGCCGCGCCAACAACCCGCGGAGCCGCGTTAGGCGCCATGCGCCCCGCTCCCTCCGCCACCGTGCTGGTCGTGGGCCTGCTGGGCGCCCTGGGAGCGGCGTGGCTGGCCGCGACCCTCCTGGCGGCCGGCCCGCCGCGAGCCCGGCTTCCGGCCGCGGGAAGTGGGGGCGTGGAGGCCGCCGTGAAGCCGGCCACGCCCTCGCCGGCCCCGCCCGCCAAGCCCAGGAAGCCCGGCGCCTACGAGGTCCTGGCCGTGGAGAACGGCGGCACGATCCGCGTCTTCTGCAAGCTCGCCAAGGCTGCCGAGATCCAGCAGGTCCCGCTCAACAGGGACCAGCAGGGCTGCGGGCACGCCTCGATGGAGAGCGAGCGCTGCCTCTTCGATCCCGCCACGCTGGGTCTGGCGAACTGCATCGCCAGCCTGACCGACATCCAGAAGGGCAAGGACTTCGAGGGCGAGCTGGCCGAGAAGGGCCGGCTGGTGGTCTACGACCACAAGCAGTGCCGCTACTTGCCGCACGTGCTGCTGCTGCGCACCGGCCAGCAGGCCCACCTGCGCAACTCCGACGGCGTGCAGCACAACGTGCACG
>JANOFW010000444.1:0-3852 GCA_031413835.1 Planctomycetia bacterium | reverse complement strand
CGAGCAGCACGTTGAGCAGGTTGCTGCCCACCAGCAGGATGACGGGCACGGTGCTGTTGCCCACCGCGCGCAGCGCGCCCGTGACGTGCAGCAGCAGGAACATGGTGATCGTGCCCGCGCTCATGATCGCGAGGTAGTCGGTGGCGGGCGCCACCACGTCGCCCTCGGCCCCCAGCAGGCGGCAGATGTCCTCGGCGAAGATCCAGGGCGGCACGCCGAAGATCACGCCCATCACGAGCGTGAGCATCAGGCCCTGACCCGCCGCGAGGTTGGCGCGGCTGCGGTTGCCCAGCCCGTGGTGGCGCGCGATCAGGGCCAGCATCGCGTTGACGATGCCGTTGAAGATGATCGGTGGGATCGAGTTGACCACCGAAGCGATGCCCACGCCGGCCACGGAGGCCTTGGCGTCGGGCATCATCCCGACCACCCACAGGTCCACCAGGTTGAAGACCGCCCCCAGCCCCATGGCGATGACGAGCGGCAGCCCGAAACGCACGGTGGCCCCGAACAGGGGCTGGTCCGCGAGCTTGACGCCGGCGAGGCTGGGAAGTGTCTCCACGCCGCCTATGCTCCAGGAAGCCGGGGCTCCGGGAGGCCGGGCTGGCCCCGGCGTCTAGGCTACGTCGGTGGCCGCGTGAAAGGGCAGCTTGAAGGCGTCGGAAACGCCCTGGTGGGTGATCTTGCCCTTCCAGGCGTTGAGCGCGCTGCGCAGGTGCTGGTCGTCCTTGACGGCGGCCTTCGCGCCCAGCTTGGCCAGGCGACGCACCCAGGGCAGGGTGGCGTTGGTCAACGCGTAGGTCGAGGTGCGCGCCACGGCGCCCGGCATGTTGGCCACGCCGTAGTGCACGACCCCGTCCACGATGTAGATCGGGTCGGCGTGGGTCGTGGGCTTGATCGTCTCCACGCAGCCGCCCTGGTCCACGGCCACGTCCACGATCACCGCGCCCTCCTTCATCTCCTTCAAGTAGGAGCGGGGCACGAGCAACGGCGCGCGGGCGCCTTCGACCAGCACGGCGCCCACGACGAGGTCGGCGTAGCGCACGCGCGTGCGGATGTTGACCGGCGTGCTGTAGCAGGTCGTGACGTTGGCCGGCATGACGTCGTCGAGGTAGCGCAGGCGGTCGAGGTTGATGTCCATGATCGTGACGTGGGCGCCCATGCCCGCGGCCATCTTGGCCGCGTTCGTGCCCACCACGCCGCCACCCAGGATCAGCACGTTGCCGGGTTCCACGCCGGGCACGCCGCCCAGCAGCACGCCGCGGCCGCCCTTGGCCTTCTCGAGGCAGGCCGCGCCCACCTGGATCGCCATGCGACCCGCGACCTCGCTCATCGGCGTGAGCAGCGGGAGGGTCTTGTTCACCTCCAGCGTCTCGTAGGTGAAGCAGGCCGAGCCGGCCTTGACCATCGCGAAGGTCAGCTCTTTGGCGGCGGCGAAGTGGAAGTACGTGAAGATCGTCAGGTCAGGCCGGCAGCGGGGGTATTCCTCCGCCAGCGGCTCCTTGACCTTGACGATCATCTGGGCCTTCTTCCACACCGCGTCGGCGTTGGGCAGGATCTTGCCGCCGGCCTCGACGAACTCGGCGTCGGTGATGCCGCTGCCCACGCCCGCGTTCTTCTGGACGTAGACCTCGTGACCATCCCCCACCAGCGCCTCGACGCCGCCGGGGACGATCGCAACTCGGTTCTCGTTGGCCTTGATCTCGGTGGGGACGCCGATCCGCATGCCTGCCTCCTGGGAAAAGGACCTCGAAGGTCGGGAGGATAAGAGATCGGTCTCGCTGCGGCGCCTTCCGCGCACGCCGAAGGGCCCGAAGCCCTCACGCCTTCCCCGTGGGCCTCTTGGGTCGCCCTGGGAGCGCCAGGCTCCAGCCTGACTCTCCCGCGTTCGTCGCCACCTCCCCATCACTCCTGGCCTCTTGGCCGCCCTGGGAGCGCCACGCTCCAGCCTGGCTCTGGCGACAAGGGACCGAGCGTGCCCTGGCACTAGGCCAGCCACGCGTCGCAACCGAACGACCCCGGAAGGAGCCGCTGAAGGCGCCGCGCCCCCCAGACCCCTCTACCTACCCTGCCCGCCCGCTCCCGTCCGAGGCCGGCCTTCGCCTCCAGGCCCGACCACGTTGCCGTCTGCGCCGCCGCCGCCGCGCCAGCCCTGGCCCATGCCGTTGACGATCTTCTCGGCCTCCGCCGCAGGGACCAGGTCGTAGATCGTCTTGCTGTACTGCTCGCGCACGTCCTGCACGGCCTTCGTGCGGGCCTCGCGGTTCTCCTGGCCGGGCGGCACGCCGCGCAGCGCATCACGCACCTGACGCTGGTAGGTGAGGGTGGCATCCACCACCCCCTTCTTCTGGGAGTCGGTGAGCGACACGCTCAGCCGGTCGAGCTGGCCGTTGACCATCTGCACCTGGCGTTCCTCACGCTCGCGGCGCTGGATCTCGTCCATGTACGTGCGCAGCACCTTGACGGTGCCCTCGTCGAATCGGGCCTGCGGCCCCTCCGTGCCGGCCACTCCGCCCGGCACGTCGATGGCGGGCACCTCCGGCAGGGTGATCGAAGAAGGGGTCTCGCCGGCCCTGACCTCGGTGCGCACGCTCGCCGTACCGCCCCCCGCGCCCCCCGTGCGCTCCTTGAGCATGCGCTCCACCGTCTCACGTACGACCCGTTCGATCTGCAGCGTGGGATCGCCCTGCAGCATCGGTCCCGCCTCGCTCTTGGGCTCCGCGCGCGGCGCCGGGACCTGCAGGTCGGCGCCCTCGTCGTAGGCCGGCCGAGGCTGGCTGCGCCTGTTGTCGTAGACGTAGAGGCTGCCCCCCACGAGAGGCACGGTGAGCAGCAGGTAGGTAGCGATGTTCATGGGCTCTCCTGACGCACGGGCGGGCACCCTACGGGGCGCCCATCGAGGATACGCCCGCAGGGGCGCTCGCCCCTGAAACCCCTCCCGGCCCTGGGGGTCGCGCCTCGCCCGGACCCCGCCGGCCCCGCGGGTTGCCTTCGGGGCGCGCTCCGAGGCTGGTATACCCTCCTCCCTTCGACCCGGGCGTTTAGCTCAGTTGGTAGAGCACCAGCTCGACAAGCTGGGGGTCACTGGTTCGAGCCCAGTAACGCCCACCATCCCCCCGCGGCCATTCGTTGCGCCCAGCGGGCCGCGGGGGGTGTCCCCTCCGCATGCGATTTTGCCCCGTGTCAGCAAATCCGTGTCAGCAGAGGGTACTTACATGGCCTGGCTTAGGTGGAGGGCAGAGCGCGACGGGCGCCGACTCGCGACGCTGCAGTGGCGCGACGAGAGCGGCGTCCACAGCAAGGCGCTGAAGACGCCGAGCGAAGCGGTGGCGCAGACGTACCTGCGCGCCTTCGAGCGCTCTCTCGGCAAGCGCGGCCCCGTGCGCGCGCTGAAGAGCACGCAGGACGCGCTCGACGCCTACCTCGGCGAGAAGGGCCTCGGCGCCCGGCCCGCGACGGTGCAGATGTGCCGAGCCAACCTCGAGCCGCTCTTCACGGCATGGGCCGAGGTCCCGATGCACCAGTGGTCGAAGACGATCTTCGTCCGCTACATCTCGGAGAAGAAGGCCTGGAGCCCCCGGGCGATCCAGATGTTCGTTGGCGACTGCCGCCGGTTCATCCGCTGGGCGGCCGCCGACGGCAGCGGCGTTGCCTGCCCGGACTTCGTGGGCGAGTTCAATTGCCCCACCGTCCACCAGACCGAGCCCAAGCACCTCGAGCCCGAGCAGGTCGCTCTCCTCCTCGCCGACGTCGCGGGTGTGATCCTGACCGAGTTCCCTGCTGCTGAGAGGACTGGAATGGGTAGAGAAACGACCTCCCCATGGACGTGGGTGAACGTCCGGAGGGACGGTCATG
>JANOFW010000443.1:0-3163 GCA_031413835.1 Planctomycetia bacterium | reverse complement strand
GAGGCGCACCGGACCGGGCGGCAGACCGCGCAGCGTGAAGTGCCCATCGTGATCCGCGTCCTCCGCTGAGGAGGTCGAGTCATCCGGGCCGTAGCTGAACCACACACTGGCTTCGCGGGCCGGGCTGCCATCAGCCTCCAGCACCTGTCCTGACACCGTGGCGGCCTGGGGCAGGCGGATCACGAGGTCTCTCTGCCCGGGGAGCACGCCATCCACGATCCCCGGACCCAAGGTCGGCTCGTCGTAGGTCGAGGCCTCGGCCTGCAACGTCAGGCGCGCCTGAGGTGGCAGCCCCCGAAAGGCGAAGCGTCCGTTGTCGGCAATGGAGGTCTCCGCCTGACCAGAGGATCCGTTCGGCACCGACTCCCAGCGCGCCTCGACCCGGCCTTCGCGCACTGGGCGACCATCGGGATTCAGCACCGTGCCCAGGAGGGTGGCACCCAGCTCAAGGCGCACGACGACGTCCGAGGCGCCCGCCCGAGTCCAGAAGAACCCGGGCCTCACATGGCCGTGTGGCGGCTCGATCTCGAGCCAGACGCTTCCTGAATCGAGCCCGACCACGGAAAAAGAACCGTCGGCCGCGCTGATCGCGGTGATCTCCTGGGCGCGGAACACCACGCCCGCGACCGGGGCTCCGTCCGCGTCGAGCACGTGGCCGGAGACGGAGAGCCCCGGCTCCAACTTGATCACCGTGGGCTCCGTGGGCGCCTGGTCCAGGGTCACGGCGCGCGAGCGCAGGTTCAACGGGCGTCCCTCGGTGTCCTGCGGAGCGCTGACGAGGAGCTGGTAAGGCGCCGTCCCCTCCACCGCTCGACGGAATGCGCCGTTCACCGCCGTGCAGGCTTGTCCCCGCTGCTCGTCTACGAGGTGGCCCCCGCGGCTTACTCGAATCACCACCCGACACAGAGGCACGACGAGCCCTTTGTCGTCAAGCACGCTGCCCTCGATCACGGTTTGGGTCGGCTCCTTCCAGGTGACCTGCAGGCCCGTAGCGGGTGCCTCGGCCTGCACCAGCAGAGTGGAGCTGTAGTGGCCTTCGGTGTAGCTGGAGAGCGTGACGGGACCCGGCACCAGGCCATCGAAGGTGAACGTGCCGTCCATGCGGCTGAGCGCGTACTCGTAGTCACCATCGTCGCCCGACAGTGCTTGCAGGGACTTCCCTCCGACAGGTCTGCCGCCGTCGTCCACCAGCACGCCCTCGACGCGCACGCGTTCGTCGAGCCGCAGCTCGAGCGCCGGGAGCGCCTCGCCAGCGCGCCGGACCTTCACCTCCTGCTCCACGCTCCCGTGGTCGGTGGCACCAGCCCTGATGCCGAGCTTCCCTACCGGGAGGCCTTCGAGCCGGAAGGCGCCGTCCGGGCCGGTCTCCAAGTAGGCGCTGCCTGCGGCCAGGCCTTCGGGCGCGTCGGTCCAGGCGTCCACCCAGGCCCGGTCCAGCGGCACGCCGCGGAGATCCAGGACCCGACCGACGAGCGTGGCTCCCCGCACCAGACGCAGGGTGACGTCGCGCTGCGGCGCGCCCGAGGCCAGCGTCAGGCTCTCGCTCAGCGCGCTGGCCAAGCCCGCCTTGCGTGCCAGCAGCACGTGGTTCGCGCCCGGAGCCAGCCCCCCGACCTCGAAGCGACCGTCCGCACCGCTCACAGCCAGCACGCGCTGCCACGGCGCCTGCTGCAGCCCCCACGTCCAGCGCAGCGACGAGAGGTCGTCTCCCAGCGCGAGCACCTCGGCACCCGCCGCGGGCGCGCCATCCGGGGCGAGCACCAGGCCCGAGACGGGCACGCCAGGCAGGAGCTCGATGTCGCGCGTCACGCGCTGGCCCTCGCGCTCGACGAACACGCACAGTGCCTGGGGCACATTGTGTGCGAGCGTCGAAGCGATCGCTGCATGCCCCGCCTCGTCGCGGGGGATCGCTGCCAGGGTGCGTTCGTAGTGGCTCGGATGCGTGACGAACACCACGCTGCGTCCGATGGGCACGCCCTCGATGCGGTAGCGCCCCTGGCCGTCGCTCTGGGCGCGCAGCACGTCCGGGCGCGACAGTCGCGCGTCCACAGCCATGGGTGCCAGCTGGATCTCGGCCCCCGGCAGCGGGATCCCGGTCAAGGCCTCACGCACGCGGCCTTCGATCGCGCCGCCTGCCATGAGCGTCACATCCAGGCGCGGCGGCGTCTGGGCCGAGAGCCGCAACCCGCTCCAGGGGGCGCTCGGGGGCGAGCCGACGTGGGGCAGGAAGCCCGGAGCCGCGACCTCGAGCAGGTCCAGCCGGCCCTCGTAGGGACCGGCTACGACGTAGTCACCATCCTCGTCGGAGAGGGCCAGGTAGCGCGCCCCAGCGAGCGAGCCCAGGTCGGGTGCCTCGGCCGCAGGCGCACTCGGGCTGCGAGCATCGCTCACCTGAGCCACGACGTGCGCGCCGGACACGGGCCGGCCGGATGTGTCGCGCACGGTCCCGCGGAGGAGCGTGGTCGAGGCTGGCAGGCGGATCACGACATCTTCGGCCACGGGGGCTCGTAGCCCGTGCCGGCTCACCACCAGGCCACCCGCCACGAAGACCTCCAAGCTCAGCCGTCCCGCGGGCACGGCCGGGACGACGAAGCTCCCGCTGCCAGGGACTGTCTCGACCAGGCTCGACTCCCACCTCTCGTGTTGCGTCTCCACCTCGGCGCGCACGCGCGCCGACAGGCCGCGGTCGTGTTCGTCCAGCACACGCCCACGCACGGCGCTGCCCTCGAGGACGCGCAGGAGCAGGGGGTCGGTCAGACTCGACTCGGTGAGGTCGCAGGTTGCACTCGTCCCCACGAGAGGGGCTGCGGGCTCGGCCGAGACGTCGTAGGCGCTGCGCCAGCCCACGACCAGCAGGAAGGCTCCCTCGGGATCGCTCTGCGCCGCGGCCTCCACCGCGCGCGGATCCTCCGGCCCCAGGAAGGCCTGCGCGATTTCGGCGCTGCGCTTGCTCGAACCGTTCGCGGGGCCGCCCGGCTCCGGTGCAGGCGTCTGCCTCCGCGCGACCACACGCGTCACGACCGGGCGTCCGCGTTCGTCCAGCACGCGGCCGCGGATCTCGAACCGCCCCTCGGGAGCGCCCTGCACGCTCCCGGCGCGCCGCGCGCCGACTGCGAGCTGGGGGCCCGCAGAGTCCCGCTGCGCGGGGCGTACCGCCAGGACG
>JANOFW010000442.1:0-3654 GCA_031413835.1 Planctomycetia bacterium | reverse complement strand
CAGGCACAGCAGGAAGAAGAACCAGGGGGTGGTCATAGCACAGGAGTCTACGCGGCGGGGGGCGCGGGGGGAGCGCCCGAGGGAGCGTTCAGGTCCAGGGACAGGCGGGCCCGAAGGCGCAGCGAGGTGCCGATCACGAAGAGGCTCGAGACGACCATGGCCAGGGCCCCCAGCACCGGGGCGGGATGGGCCAGGACGGCCCAGCTCACGGCGGCCACGTTGTAGGCGAAGGCCCAGAACAGGTTCCAGCGCACGGCCGCCCGCGTGCGGCGCGCGGCCTTGAGCAGCCCGGCGAGACGCGTGAGGTCGTCGCCCAGGAGGCTCACCGAGGCCGTCTCGCGCGCCAGGTCGGTCCCGCTGCCGACCGCGATGCCCAGGTCGGCCGCCGCCAGGGCCGGAGCGTCGTTCAAGCCGTCGCCCACGAAGGCCACCGCACCCCCGGCGGCGTGGACCTCGAGGGAGAGGGCCCGGAGGCGCTCGACCTTCGCACCGGGGAGCAGCCCGCCCTCGGCGGCCGCGGCGGGAAGGCCCAGGCGCTCGGCCAAGGCGCTCGCGGCGGCCTGGGTGTCGCCGGAGAGCACGCGCAACGTGGCCCCCTCGGCCGCGAGCGCGGCCAGGGCCGCGCGGGCGGAGGCCTGGGGGCGGTCCTCGAGGGTCAGCGTGCCCAGCACCCGGCCCCCCGCGCCCCCCTCCCCTTGGCCCCCGACGCGCACCGCCACCTGGGCCGAGCCCGGCTCTTCGCCCAGCCACGCGGGGCTGCCCACGGCCACCTCCACCTCGCCTTCGGGAGTCGCGACCCGGCCCAGGATGCCGCGACCGGGCTCGACGCGCACGTCGCGGGCGGGCCACGGCGCAAGCCCGCGGGCCTGCGCGGCGGCCACGATGCCGCGGGCCAAGGCGTGCTCGCTGACGGCCTCGAGCGAGGCCGCAAGGCGCAGCACGTGGTCGGCACTCTCCCCGGCCTTCACCGTGATGGCGCGCACCTCGGGGCGCCCCTCGGTCAGGGTGCCGGTCTTGTCGAAGGCCACCAGCGTGACCCGCGGCAGTTCGCCCAGGGCCGCGCCGGAGCGCACCAGGATGCCGCGCTCGGCCAGCCGTCCGAGCGCCGCGGTAACGGCCAGCGGCGTGGCGATGCCGAGCGCACACGGGCAGGCTACGACGAGCACCGCCAGCGCGCCGACCAACGCCTCGCCTGTGCCCATGCCGGACCCGAGGTCGCGCCACAGGACCCAGCCCGCCAGCAGCAGGATCGCCGGCACGAAGACGGCCGAGAGGCGGTCGGCCAGGCGCTCCAGGGGAGCGCGCTCGGCCCGCGCGCGGGCGAGCACGCGCCCGACCTCGGCCAGCAGCGTGCCCTCGCCGGCCGCCGTCACCTCGAGGGTCAGGGGACCGTCGAGGGGCACGCAGGGCGCGCGCACGAGATCGCCGGGGCCCACGGCGCGCGGCAGCGGCTCGCCGGTGAGCGCAGCCTCGTCCACCAGCGCGCGGCCCTCGAGCACCCGGCCGTCGGCGGGGATGCGCTCGCCCGACAGCACGCGCACGTGTTCGCCCGCAAGGAGTGCGTCGGCCGCGCCCACCTCGGGCTCGTGGCCGACGCGCAGCCGACGCGCCGGGCGCGCCGCGCCCGAGAGGAAGGCCCGCAGGCCCGAGGTGGCGCGCTCCTTGGTGCGCGCCTCGAGCCAGCGTCCGACGGCGATCAGGGTCGCGAGGCTGGTGACCGTGTCGAGGAAGAGCGGCTCGTGCTCGCCACGGGCCAGGGTCACGAGCGAGGCGCCGTAGCCGGCGAAGAGACCCAGCGCGATCAGGAGATCCGTGCCCAGCCGCCCCGCACGCAGGCCCAGGAGGGCGGCCCACAGGTAGGGCAGGCCCAGCACCAGCAGCACGGGCGTGGCCGCGACCACCTGGGCCCAAGGGGAGAACTCTCGAAAGCCGGGGTCCTCCGCGGCCTTGGGGTCCACGTAGTGGACCCACTGGATCAGCATCACCAGCGCCGAGAGCACGAAGCCCAGGCCGATGCGCGCCAGGTAGACGGAGGCCTCGCTGCTCCCGCCCGCCGTGCCCCCCGCCATGCGCCAGGCGATCGAGCAGCCCAGGCAGCAGAAGGCGTGCTCGGTCGTGCCCTCGCGCCGTCGCGTGCCCCCGGCCCCCACGGGCAAGGCGCAGTGGGAGCAGGAGAGGGAGGCGCTCACGCGGGGATGTTACGCGTGGCCGCCTCAGCCGTGGGCGAGGTGGAGCAGGTCAGGCCACAGGCCGCGCAGCGCCGTGATCACGCCCAGCAGCACGACCACCACGCCCGCCGCGCGCACCATCTTGAAGCGCAGCGCGGGACCCAGGATCGCGCCCAGCACGACGACGAGCACCAGCGCGGGCATGGAGGCGAGGCCCAGGATCGCCATCGTGCCCATGGCGCCCAGCAGCGAGCCGGCGCCGAGCGCCGCCGCCAGGAAGGCGTAGACCAGGGGGCACGGGAGCAGCCCCGTGAGGGACCCCATCACGAAGGGAGCGGCGGGCGAGCGCGCGTTGGCCACGGCGCGCGTGGCGCGCTCGTAGAGCGAGCCCGGGCCGAAGAGCGAGCCCACCGGGAAGGCGTGCAGCCACCCCAGGAGTTGCAGGCCCGCCAGCACCATCAGCACGCCGGCCACGACGGCCAGCACCGCCTGCGCCGCGCCAAACCAGGGCGCGCGCACCAGTCCGGCCCCCAGCGCCCCCACCAACGCGCCCAGGAGCACGTACGTGCAGCCCTTGCCCAGCAGGAACGCGCCCTGCACGCCGATGCGCTTCCACGGCACCCGTCCCGGTCGATCCAGCGCCAGCACGAAGCCGCCGCACATGCCCACGCAATGGAAGGAGCCCAGCAGTCCCGTGAGCAGGAGGGTCAACACGCGCGCCCACGCCGGCCGCGTAGGGGCGCCCCTGGTGGGCGCCCGCGGAGGCCGTAGGGATTACCGCAGGACACGTGACTCCACATCGTGGTCAGGCGATCTCCGGCCGGACGGTCGACGCCGTTGCACGGCGACCCTGGTGCGAACGGTGGCCGACCCTCACGCCCCCGATGGAGTTACCACGCGGCGGAACCCGAAACCCGTCGGTCGCCTCAACGGCCTTCCCGGGCGCCCACAAGGGGCGCCCCTACTCGTTGGTGACCGGGATCAGGTTGCGAACGCCGAGCAGGTCCATGGTGTAGAAGATCAGCGCCCAGTCGTCGCCGACCTGCGTTTTGGAGGTCTGGCGCAGACGATCGAGGAACTCGAGCGTGGTGCCGCCCGGGCCCTCCTCGCGGATCACGCCGTGGTTGGCAAGCAGGTCGTCGTCGTGCAGCGGCACGATCAGCTGGCGACGCGCGGCCTTGCGCTGGGCCTCGATCTCGGCGGCCGGCGCCTTGGCGGCGATCAACGCGTCGAGCTTCTGGCCCTCGGCCCAGCCCCCTTGGAAGTCGCCCAGCGAGGTAGCCATGCCCGTGCCGCCTAGACCGGTGAAGATCGTACGGTAGAGCTCCTGCGGGTAGACGCCGGCGCGGATGCGCAGGGCCGGCTGGTCGCCCGGGAAGCGCGGCTTCAAGTCGCGCGGGCGCATCTTGCCGCCGGCGTCTACCCGCAGGAGCTCTACCGTACGATCTTCACCGGTCTAGGCGGCACGGGCATGGCTACCTCGCTG
>JANOFW010000441.1:0-2429 GCA_031413835.1 Planctomycetia bacterium | reverse complement strand
CGCAGGGTCATGCGCTTCCAGTCCTCCAGGTAGTGGAAGACCGATTCCTTGCACAGCGCGTTGAACTTGCCGATGCCCAGCTCTTCGATGGCGCGCTTGCCCGAGAGCCCGAGCTTCTTCTCGACCTCCAGTTCCACCGGCAGGCCGTGCGTGTCCCAGCCGCCCTTGCGCTCCACCAGGTGGCCCTGCATGGTCTTGAAGCGGCAGCGCAGGTCCTTCACGCCGCGCGAGAGGACGTGGTGCAGGCCCGGCCTGCCGTTCGCCGTGGGCGGTCCCTCGTAGAACACCCAGCGGGGCCCGCCCCGGCGCGCCACGAGCACCTTCTCGAAGGTCCTCTCGCTCGCCCACAGCGCGAGGATCTCCTCCTCCAGCGCCACCAGGCGGTCGGGCTTCAGATCCTCGCGGAAGGGCATCCTGCGGCTCCAGACGTCGCCGCGAAGATACCGGCGGGGCTGTTCAGTACGCCGGAAACAGCCGCGCCACGGCCAACCGGAAGCGCGGCAGCGCCGGGGCGGCCGACACCCGACCCCCACGCCCCACGACCTCGGGCGGCACCAAGGGCCGGAACACGATCACCTCGCGCGCGTCGGGATCCACCACCCAGACCACGTGCGAGCCATGGGCCAGCCAGACGCCGGCCTTGGCCACCTGCGCCTCGCGCGTGTCGGACGGCGAGATCACCTCGACGGCGAAGTCCGGCGCCATCGGGGTGAACCCGCGCTTGGGATGCACGGGCAGTCGCACCTCTGACACGAAGGCCGCGTCCGGCGCGAGCACACGGTCGGGGTTGCGGGCTACAAGGTAGCCGTGGCTGGAGAGGGTGATCCACCCCAGCCGACGTTCACGCACGTAGCGCAGCAGCGGCTCGGCGATGCGCCCGGTGACAAGCTCGCCCTCGCCGCCCGAGGCGTCGCGCACCTGGAGCACACCGTCCCAGAGCTCGCAGTTGTGCTTGTAGAGGTCGGGGCGCGCCAAGAGGTCGCGCGCGGTGAGCAACGGAGGAGGGGAGAGGGCGGGCACGGGTTCCAGCATAGGACGGACTCCGGAGAGGGGTACCCCCACTCCGCCGCCACTGGCTGCTGGGTCACCAAATCCGGACGGAGCCCGGCATGCCCCGGCGCTACGCCAGCGCCACGGCGAGCAGGGTCTGGTCGTCGGCCTGTGGGCGGTTGCCGGTGAAGGCCGCTGTGGCGTCGCACAGGGCCTTCACGATGGCCGCGGGGTCGCCGGGGCCCTTGGAGATGGTGGCCTCGACGCGCTCGTCGCCGAAGCGCACGCCGCCCTCGCCCACCGCGTCACCGATGCCGTCGCTGAGCAGCAGCAGCACCTCGCCCCGGGCGAGCTTGCGGGGGTGCGCCAGGTACGTGATGTCGGGCAGGATGCCCAGCGGGCAGCCGCCCGGATCCTCCCAGCGCGAGAGCCGGCCGTCGGCGTGGCGCACGATGGGCGCCAGGTGGCCGGCGTTGCCGTAGATCACCTCGCCCGTGGCGGGATCGAGCACGGCGTAGAGGAAGGTCACGAACATGCCGCGCATCACGCGCTCGGCCACGATGCGGTTCACCGAGGTGAGGGTGAGCGACACGTCGTCGTGGAACAGGGCCTGGTAGCGCACGTCGCTCATCAGCCGGGCGCCGAACAGCGCGCCAGGCACGCCCTTGCCCGAGACGTCGCCCACCATCACGCCCACCCGCCCCCGGGGCAGGCGGATGACGTCGTAGAAGTCGCCGCCCACCTCGAGGGCCGGCACCGAGGCCACGGCGCCGCGCACGCCCTCGTGGGCGGGGAAGTTGCCGGGGAGGAAGGTCTTCTGGATCTCGCTGGCCACCTGCATCTGCTGCTGGAGCCGCGCGCTGTCGAACTAGATGCGCTGCAGGCGGAAGCGCTCGAGCGTGGCCGCGGCCTGGGCCGCGAAGGCCTCCACCAGCGGCACGTCGGCCGGGGTGAAGCGCCGCGTGATGGCGTTGCTGTCCACGTAGATCACGCCGATCACGCGGTCGTTGGCCTTCAAGGGCACGCACAGGATGGTGCGCAGCGAGAGGCTGATGATGCTCATCCGCGCCTGCAGCGCGTCGGTGCTGGCGGCGTCATCGATCAGTTTGGTCACGCCCAGCTCGGCGACCTCGTTCACCACGCTCTGGCTGACGCGGAACTTCTTCTCCTCCAGCGGCTTGCCCGCGCGGTCGCGCGCGATGGTGAAGCGCAGCGTGCCGTCGTGCTCGCGCAGCATCAGGAAGCCGCGGTCGGCGCGCGTGATGCTCACCAGGCTGTCCACCACCGTGGCCAGCACGGCGTCCGGGTCGGTGACGGCGTTGATGCGCCGCGAGACGTCGAGCAGCAGCCGCAGGCCCTCGACCTCCAGGGCCGCCAGGACCGGGTCGGAGGCACCGGGAGGGCGGGGCGGCTGAGGCATGGTGTCCAGAAACCCAGAG
>JANOFW010000440.1:0-8743 GCA_031413835.1 Planctomycetia bacterium | reverse complement strand
CCGCGTCGCTGAGCAGCGCGGCCATGGTCACCTGCCCGGCGCGGTCCTCGAGCGCGGGCCGTTGGCCCGCGCGCTCACCGGCGCGGGCGAACCAGGCGGGCACCGTGCTGGGGCTCGCAGCGCCGGAAGGGGATGCGGGAGGGGTCAGGTGGGGCCCGCCGGGGAGGGGCAGGGAGTGTCCGCCGAGGGGCGGGGCGGCGCAAGCCGCGACCCCCTGAGGCCACAGTCCTGCCACATGCACGTTTCCGTGTGCCGCGGCGCCCCCGACGCTCAGGGGCAGTCGCCCAGGTCCGTGTAGCGGAACACCTGCTTACGGGAGTTCGCCTTCTGGGTCGCCAGCTCCACCTGCATCAGGCCCGTGACGAGCGCGTCGGGCGAGAGGTAGCAGCGCCAGGTCCAACCGCGCATGTCCTCGAGGACGGCTTCGTAGACCAGTCGCTGGCGGCCGCGGTGCTCGACCCAGATCGGGCGCAGGCTGTCGGGGCGCACCACGTTCTCGCTCGGGATCCCAAAGGCGTTGAGCGGGTAGAGGATCACCTGCTCGCTCGCGGCGGGCTGCCCCGACGCGCAGGTCTCGCCCTTGGCGGGGTAGCGCTCGCGCGCCGCCAGGTAGGGCGCCACGCGCTTGAGCCCCGTGCGGTCGCCCAGGGTGGCCGGCCCGCTGGCGGGGCGCAGCACCACGCCCTCGTCGCGCACGCTCAGGCAGGGCGCGTCGCGGGGCGCGTCCGGGGAGAAGGCCTCGACGCACTCCCGCGGGCGGGCGTCGAGCATGGGGTTCTTGAGGTCGAAGCCGTCGATCGCCGGCGGCCGCGGGCGCTTCCACAGCGAGACGTTCACCCACAGCAGCACGCCGGCCATGGCGACCAGCACCACGACCGCGAGCCACTCCGTCCAGCGGGCGGCAGGAGCAGGGGGACGGGCGACGCTCATGAGCGCCCCGCGCCGCGGCTCGAGGACACCAGGGTCCAGACCCGGCCCCCGCGGTGCCACTCCTGCAGGCCGAAGACGGGCACGTCCTCGTGGAACCAGGTGTGGACCTCGTCGCTGCCGGCCTCCAGACCGGGATCGATGAAGTCCATGCGCCAGCAGAGGCGCTCCTTGGCGTGGTAGGGCCGCGACTCGCGGCGGATGCGCGCCCACGTCCAAAGGCGGTCGAGCCCCTGCGGCTCCTGGGGCGCCATCAGCGGGAACCAGCCGTGGACGGCGCAGTCGTGCTCGTAGGAGATGTCGCCCCAGCGTGGATCGGCCAGCTTGCCGAAGCGGTCGAGCAGGCGGCGGCGGATCAGCAGCCGCTCCTGGGTCCGCGAGGGGGCCGGCATGCGCTTCTCGACCCGCCAGATGAGGGTGTTGCCCTCCTGGTCGCGGTAGGTGACCTCCTCGCCGGCCTCGGCGTCGGAGAGCAGTGCGCCGAGATGCAGCAGCTCGCCGGCCGTGCCGGCTCGCGCTCCTCCACCCTTGTGCCACAAGATGGGCAGGGCCAGGGCGACCACCAGGGCCGAGAGCACGAGGATCAGCGCGCGCATCCAACCTCCGCCCATCCGCGGCCCGCCGTCGGGATTGTACGCCAGGGCGCTCGCCGCAGCGGGGATCGGGTCCCCCGCGCCGGCCGGCCGCCGGCCCGCCTTCGGGCGGACGGAATCTCAGGGGGGCCGGGGGGCATCGGTATCCTGTCCCCCCCACCCTTGGAGAGCGCCATGGCCGCCGGAACTGTCGTCGTCACGGAGAGCAACTTCGCGCAAGAGGTCACCTCGAGCACGACCCCGGTGATGGTGGACTTCGGCGCGACCTGGTGCGGCCCCTGCCGCGCCCTGGCCCCCCTCGTGGAGGAGCTCGCCAAGGAGTACGCCGGCCGGCTCAAGGTGGCCACGGTGGACATCGACCAGGCCCCCGGCGTGGCCCAGCAGTTCAACATCATGAGCGTGCCCACCCTGATCTTCTTCAAGGGCGGCCAGGCCAAGGACAAGGTCATCGGCGTCAAGGGCAAGGCCGACCTCAAGGCGCGCATCGACAAGATCCTGGCCTGATCGCGCCCGCCCGCCGCGGGGCCGGTCGCAGGCCCGTCAGGCCGCGCGCGGCGCGTCGGGGTGCTCGCGCAACATGCTGGGCACCGGGAGCATCGCGCTCGCGCGATCGAGCGCGGCGATGAGCCCGCGCAGGGCGTCGGCCGTGAGCGGGCAGGCGGCGAAGGGGTTGTCATCCTTGGGCCGGCTGCCCGTGAGCAGCTGGCTCACGAGGCGCACCAGACCATCGCCCAGCAGCGGGCAGCTCAAGACGACCAGGCAGGGAAGGCCCGCGGCGTCGGCGGCAACGAACGTGAGCTGATCGTGGAGCACATGCGTCCAGCGCAGCGGCTTCGCCGGCGCCTGGCGCAACCAGACCTCCACCCACGGGTGCGGATCCGACACGCCGGGTGTGTCCTCGAAGCGCTGAACCAGAGGCTCGTCGAACCACGTGGGGCTGGGTGCAGGGGGCATGGGCGCTCTCCAGCAGTCTATCCCGCGGGCAGGGTCTGGACGAGGTGCACGACGGTCCAGGCACCGGTCGCATCTCGGGATCCGATGAGGACCACGCGTCGGTGCAGGATCGTCGCGCTCAGCCGCCAGGGACCGTAGGGACCGATCAAGCGCAGCTCCAAGGCGGCGTCGGGCAAGGCGAGCATCCGATCCACCGCCTCCTCGAGCCGGAGGTTCCAGGCGTCCGATTCCCAGACGCGGTAGGCGAGGTGATCGAGTCGAAACCCAGGCGCGCGTCGCTGTGCCACCGCTCACCTCGTGACGACGGTGCCGCCGCTCTCCTGGGCGATCTGCTGGAGCGCGTCGCGCCAGCGGCGGGCCACCTGGTCGGCGCCGACGGCGACCACGTCGATGCGCGCGCGGCGGAAGCGGTTGGCGCGCCGCACCTCCGCCAGCAGGTCGGTCTTGGTGAAGAAGGCGCCCGCGCTGGGCGCTCCGTCGCTCAGAACCACCAGCGTGTCCACCTCGGGGTCGGCGAGCCCCCAGGCGATCCCGTCGTAGAGCGCGGTCTTGCCGCCGGGGCCACGCGCGCGCACGAAGCGCAGCAGCGTCTCGCGGCGGCCCGCGTCGAGCGGCAGCGCGCGCGGGAAGACGGACTCCACCGTCTCGTCGAAGACCGCCAGGTTGACGTGCGCACCCGCGAGCGCGCCGAGCGCCTGCTCGAGCTCTTCCACCACCTCGGCCCAGCGCGTGCGCCCGTCGGGGAGCCGCGCGGCCATGCTGCCGCTGCCGTCGAGCACGAAGGCCATGTGCCGCGAGCGCAACGGAACGCCCAGGAAGCGCGTCTCGACGGTGCGCGAGCCCGGGGGCAGGGGGGGAGGCGGGGGCAGCGTGACCTCGGGCGCTTGGGCGGGATCGAAGGTCCGGCCGTCTCCCTCGAGCCAGGCACGCCAGACCTTGGCCTCGGGATCGAAGGGGATGCCCGTGAGCCCCACGAGCGCGCGCCCGGCCGCCTCGGCCACGCGCACGCGCGCGTCGCTGAGCGCCAGGACCAGGGGCTCGAGGACGCGCCGGTCGCGCAGACGGGCGGCGTGGCCTGCGGCGACGAGGCGCACGCTCCAGCTGACGTCCGTGAGCGCGGCGATCAGGGCGGGCAGGCCTTCCGGCCCGCCCTGGGCCAGCGTCAGCTCGAGCGCCGCCAGGCGCACGCGGGGATCGGCGTCCCCCAGCGCCCCCCTCATGTCCAAGACCTCGCCGACCAGCGGCCCCCCCACGCGCGGGACCAGGGCGTCGAGCGCCTCGGCGCGTACCCAGGGGTCGGGGTCGCTGGCGCGCGCCCGCAGGGCCTCGGCCGCGCGCGGGGACGGATCGTCGGCCAGCCAGCGCAGCGCCTCGACCCTGACCGAAGGGGCGCGGTCCTGGGTGGCCGCGAGCAGGGCCGCCAGCCCGGTCTCGTCGAGCCAGAGCGAGAAGGCTTGGCACAGCTCACGTCGCGCCACCTCGAGCCTCCAGCGCGGAGCCTCCTGAGCGAGCTTCAGGCGCGCGCGTGGGTCGGTCAGCGTCCCCAGCACCCCGGCGGCAGCACGCCGTACGTAGGGATGGACGTCGGCCAGCCCTTCCACGAGTAGTGCAAGGACGGCCGGATCCGCGCTGCCGCTGAGGCGTCGGTAGGCCGCCGCACGGGCCGAGGGCAGGGGATCGCGCAGCAACCGGCGCACGGCCGGCAGCTCATCGGCCGGACTGTCGGCCAAGACCACGTCACGCGGTCCGAGCAGCAGCCCAGCCAGCAGCAGAGGGAGCAGGAACGGGTCACGCAGGGCCGCGGGCAGGAGGCGCATGGGGGCTCCGGGGGAGGGGTCGACACCCTTCGCTCCGCCGCGAGCCGCCCGGCGGTCACGCGCAATCCGGGGAGGGCGCGTGGGGAAGGCCTCCGGGCGGGGTCCGCTGTCCCCTCCCGCCCCTACGATCCGCGCCTGCAGGTGGAACTCGCGCCAAGCAGGCCCGTCCGCCCCCGGAGCCCGGCATGCTCCCCACGAATCTCTCCCCGCTCGAGATCTTCGACGTCGGGATCCACAGCGAGACCCTGGCCTACCGCATGTACGACGCGTTGGGGCGCCGCGTGGAGGTGCCCATGCTGCAGGCGCGCCTGGCCCAGCTCAAGAAAGACGAGAAGGACCACCGCAAGACCCTGCGCGCCCACCGGCGCGGCATCTTCGGCCAGGCACCCGTCACGGTCACCGAAGCCGACGCCGAGGCCATCTTCGGCAACAGCACGGCGATCGAGATCCGCGACAGCGAGTCGCTGGTGCAGGCGCTCTACGCCGCGGTGCGCTTCGAGGAGTACGGCGCCTACTTCTACGATCGCCAGCGCCACAAGATCCCCAACCGCGAGGCGCGCATCTTCTTCGAGGTCTTGGCCAGCGAAGGCCAGTACCACGCGGGCATCTTGAACCAGCAGATCGAGGCCGTCCGCCACCTGCGCCTGCACATCGACGACAAGGGCCGCGCGGTCGAGGCCTGAAATCCGGGGGGCCGGCGCCAAGCCGCCGCCCCGCCGGATTTCAGATCGGGAGACGACGAGCAAGACCCCGGGGCACGGTCCCGGAGCTTCGTGCGTCTCACCCCCCGAGGTCGAGGGTGTGCGCGGGCACGTCGGGGACGACGATCTCGAAGACGCGCGAGTCGTCCCAGCCCGACTCCGGGAAGACGCGCGCCTCGTAGGTGCCCGGCTCGAGCGGCAGACGGAACACTCCGGCCTCGTCGCTGCTGAGGTAGCGCTGCCAGAACGACGCGGCATGGCGCACGGTCACCGCTCGCAAGGGCTTCAGGTCGGCCGCCCAGGGCTTCACGCGCAGGGTCACCTCGACCTGCCGGGGCAGGCGCAACAGCACCTGCAAGGCCTCGCCGGCACGCACGACCTGCTCGACGCCGTCACGGCGCAGCTGCTCGTAGGTCACCGCGCGCAGCGCCTCGTCGTCGGTGTAGGCCGCCGTGCGCAGGGCCTTGCTCTCGCGCAGCGTGGCCAGGCGCACCAGGCAGGTCCCGGGCGGCACCGACTGCCAGCGCGCTTGCCCGCCCTCCCTCGTGGTGGCCTCGATGGCGAAGCCGTCGAGCCGCACGAGCACCACGTCCACCTCGTCGGCGGCCCGGCCGCGGTCGTCGAGCACGCGCACCTCGACCTCGCCGGCGGGCTGCAGCACGATCTCGAGCTCACTCTTGGGGGCGGAGCGCAGGTCAACGTCCGCCACCACCCGCAGCACCGCGTGCGGGTGCTCGACGAGCAGGCTGTAGAGGCCCGGCGTCTGGGCGGGAAGGGTGAAGCGCCCCTCCGCGTCGGTGACGGCGTCCGGACGCTGCTCCACCGACAGGTCGCTGTTCAAGATGTCGGCGCCCTCGACGCGCAGGTCGGTGGCGCCGCTGAGCAGGTGGATGTGGGCGGAGGCCAGGGGCTGACCCAGCGCGGTGCGCACGACCCCGTTCACCGTGTGGCCGTCCACCAGCGCGAAGGTGCCCAGATCCACCTTGCCCCGCGCGGAGACCTCGAAGACCTCGCTGGGCTGGTCGGGGAACCCCTCCGCGCTCACGACGAGCACGTAGCGACCGCGGGCCTGGAAGGGGATCTGGAAGCGCCCGTCGGGGCTGACGAACCCCAGCGGGCCCACGGCCGTGTCCACCAGGGTGCGCACGGCGCGCGCCATCCAGGCCTCCTCGTCCTTGGGCACGAGGCGCACGCCGAAGCGCGTCACGGGCGCGCCGTCCTGCTTGCGCACCACCCGCCCCGCGAGCCCCCCGGCCAGGGGCAGGCGGATCACGTGATCGAGCGTGCCCATGGGAACGTCGTCGCTGGGGTTGACGGGGATCCCCGGCAGGAACACGCCCAAGCGCACCTTCTCGCCTTCGAGATGCTCAAGGCGGAAGGCGCCGTCCGCACCCGTCACGGTCGAGGAGAGGGTGGGCGTGTCCAAGCGCGGCTCGCCCGAGAACACGCGTGCCCCCGGCACCGGCGTGCCGTCCTCCCACTCCACCCGCCCGCCGACGCTGCCACGCCCGTCGAGCACGATCTCGCCCAGATTCGTGCGCTGGCCGGCCACGGCCTCGGGCCGCGCCAACACCTTGCCGCCGTGATCCAGCGTGGAGACCAGCAACGTCTTCGGGCCCGGCTCGAGCGGCGCGAGCAGGAAGTGCCCGTGCTGGTCGGTCACGGAGCGCACCTCGATCTCGGGCAGCGTGCCGGGATCGGAGAGCACCATGCCCAGGATCGACTCCACGCGCCAGGTGACCACGACCTCGGCGCCGGCGACGGCCAGGGCGCCCGGCCCGAGCACGCGCCCCTCGAAGCTGCCGCCCTCCACCAGCACCAGGTCGCCCAGGTCGGCGACCTGCCGCGGCGCGAGGTCCAAGCGCCGCGAGGAGGCGGCGGGCCGCCCCGTGCCTAGCGTGCGCACGACGTAGCCGCGCGCGGGCCGCACGTTGGCGAAGGCGAAGCGCCCGGTGGTGTCCGTCGTGGCCTCGAGCACGTCCCAGCGACCCTCGTGGGAGGTCCTGAGGTAGGCCGTCACGGGGTGCGGGCGCACCAGCACCACGCGCACGCCCGCCACGGGCATGGGCGTGATCCCAGGCTCGACCACCCGCCCCACGATGCGCGCCCCGCGCGGCACGCTGCCGAAGACCTCGCTGGCCGCACCCGGCGTCGCCAGCGTGCGCCGCCCGGCGCCCTCGCCCGCCTCCAGGCGCACGCCCTCGCGCCGCGCGGCCTCGTCAGGGTGCACCTCGAGCCCCGCACCGGAGCCCTCCTCGTCGTCGCTGCGCGTGAGCCCGAAGGGCAGCTCGATCGCGCCCGTGACGCCCAGCAGCGCCACGAGCAGCAGCAGTCCCAGAGCCACGAGCACCGCCGTACGCACGCCAAAGCCTCCGCGACAACCTCTACCCTACGCAGCTGGGGGGCCTGGGGGGGAGCCCCGCGCAGGAGCGTACGGGCTCTGGGCCCGGGTCAGGATTCGAGGTCGAAGCGCGCGCGCAGCTCGGGGCGCAGCACGGGGCAGGCGCCGGAGGGCGCACGGAACAGGCGGCGGCGCAGGCGGGCCACGAGGTCGTAGACCCCGTCGCGCAGGCCGCGAGGGACGCAGCGTAGGCCCGCCCCCAGCGCCCCCCAGGCTCCACCGAGACCACGCAGCACCTCCAGCGAGGCCTCCGAACGCGTCAGCGGCGCGCGACCCTCGCGGTGCAGCACGAAGGTCGAGGCCGGCGCGCGCTCGGCGGGGTAGAGCGCACGCCAGGCCGCTCCGCCCAGCGGCGCGTAGCGGAAGCGCGAGCCGTCGAGGTCGCGCGCCAGGCAGAAGCGCACGGCGGCGTGGCACAGGCCGCAGCCGCCGTCGTAGAAGATCAGGGCCGGTGCGCTCACGCGCCCATCCTACGAACGAGAGCGCCCCGCCCGGCGCGGGGCCGGACGGGGCGCGGGGACGACGCGGGCGCGGCGGCTAGCGGGATCCCGCCACCTTGTCGTAGCGATAGTAGACCTCGAGGCACATGGTCAAGATCGCGGTGCTGTAGACGCGGCCGCCCTCGGCGCCCCAGGGGTCGATGGGGTCCCAGGAGCCCTTGAAGCCGCAGTAGGCGCTGTCCTTGCGCTGGTTGGCGACGATCGAGGTGGCCATGGCCGCGTCCCAGGTCTTCCAGGCCGCGCCCCCCGCCTGGTAGAGCGCCAGGGTGGCGTAGTACCAGTAGTACATGTCGATGCTGCCGTCGTTGGTGTTCCAGGTCGGAGGCAGCTTGGTCATCAACGCCACGCCCTTCTGGATCAGCGGATCCTTGCGCGGGTCGTCGCCCATGAAGATGCGTGCCAGCACGCCCACGGCGGTCATCGACTCGGACTTCTCGGCGGGGAAGCGGTCCACCAGCCCCTGGGAGCGCGCCGGACCCGAGCCGCGGGTCACGTAGCCCACGCGGCCGTAGTCGGGGTCGGTCATCTTCTCGAGCCACGAGCGGATGCCGTCGAAGGCGTCGGTGTCGATCGTGAGCGGCTGCGGCCGGCCGCGCTTCACCGCGTCCGCGTTCACAAGCTGCGCGCTCTTCAAGGCCATCATCATCCAGCCCGTGACGGAGGTGTCGTTGTCGCCGGGCCGCACGCCGTACCGCCACACGAAGTAGGGGTTCCTCGCCAGCCCGAGGAAGTCGAGCGCCTTCTGCGCGGAGCCCTTGAATACGGGGCTCTCCGTCATGCCGTAGGCCTCGACCATGGCCAGCGAGGCGCAGGCGTGGTTGTAGATGTAGTGCTGCGTGCTGCGGGGCCC
>JANOFW010000439.1:0-15717 GCA_031413835.1 Planctomycetia bacterium | reverse complement strand
CCGCCACGGCCGGCCGCGCCGCCGGCCCTGAGGCGCTCGAAGCCCCCGCGGGTGCCGACGAGGCCGCCCGCGTGGAGGCCAGCCTGGCACAGCCCTCGGCCCAGCAGTACGAGGCGGCGGTGGCCTTCGCCGCGCGGGCCGCGGCCGGCGACGGCGTGGACGCCAAGATGTTCCGCTCGACCCTGCGCGAGACCTGGGTTCGGCTGCAGGCCGAGCACCTCTCGCCCCGCAAGCGCTTCGAAGCCGCGCGCGAGGCCGCCGATCGCATCTTGAAGCGCAGCGACAACCGCGACCTGCTCGAGCAGCCGGCCGCCCTGTGCATGCGTGCCTATGCCAACTACCGCCTGGGCGGCGACGAGCAGTACGACGCCTGCCAGCAGGACCTGCTGCTCGTGCTGGGCAAGGTGACGGCCGAACCGGCGGCCGGCGAGCCTCCGAGCGAGTGGCTCCCCTGGCGGGAGTACGCCGAGAGGACCCTCGACAGGGTCAAACACTGGCGTTCGCTCGAGGAGAAGATCGTCTCCTTCGAGGGGCTCACCGAGCTGACCAAAGACTGGATCCAGCCCCAGGCCGCCGGGATCAAGCTGAAGCCGGATCCGACCAGCGGCGTGCTGGGCTTCGAGGGCAAGGCCAGCAAGGACGGCACGCTCTCCGAGCCGCTCGTGGCAGCCGTCTGCCAGACCCTGTTCGACAAGGCCACCTTCGTGGAGGCGCGCCTGCGGCTGCGCATCCCCACGACCAACGCGGACGGCTCGCGGGCCAACAACGTGTGGTTCGGCGTGGGCGTGCAGGGCGCCACCAGCACCCAGGGCGCGGGCGGGGCCGGGGTGACGGCGCGCCATCCGGGCATCTCGATCTTCTTCGAGAAGGGCCTGATCGCCGCGCGCATCGGCTCGGGCCTGACGCCTGCCTGGAAGGACGGCGAGGTGCACCGCGTGCACGACGAGGCGGGCAAGGAGCGCCCCTGGCCGGCGGGCGAGTGGGTGGACGTGCGCATCGTGCGCGAGGACGCCAAGGAGGGGCTGATGGCCGTCTACCTGGGCAACGACCCGCTGCCCGCCATCAGCGACAAGGTCAGCGGCTTCAAGGGCGTGAGCGGCAAGGCCGAGCTGTGGCTCGGCGGCTGGTCGCCCGGGACCACCATCTACGACATCCAGGTCAAGGACATCCGCATCGTGCGCATCCGCAAGTAACTGCGCCCCACGTGACCCCGCGAACCGTCGCTCCCCCCGGAGGATCCCCCATGCGCTCCCGCTGCCACGCGCGCGCCGCTCGCACCGAGGCGGGCTTCTCGTTCATCGAGATTCTGGTGGTCATGGGCATCATCGCCGTGCTGGCCGGCATGGGCATCCTGATGGTGAACCTGTTCATCAAGAAGGGCCCGCAGTTCGAGACCGACAACCTCGTGCGCAAGGTGAAGAGCTCCATCGGCTCCTGGCAGCTCAAGCACCAGATGCTCCCGCCCGTGCGCCTGGCCGACATCGCCACCGCCGCCGGCGTCGGCACGCCGATCAAGCACGCCGGCAACCGCGAGAACGAGGCCATCGAGGCGCTCTACCAGGCGCTCTACTGGCCCAGCTTCGGGACCGACCCCGAGTTCAACGAGGAGAAGGAGCTGGCCAACACCGACGACGACCGGCTCACCCAGGCCGCCACGAGCCGCGGCGTGGAGCTGCGCGAGATCGTGGACGGCTACGGCAACCCGCTGATCTACTTCGTGCACACCGTCTACGCCCAGGCCGAGCGCGATCCGCCTACCTACACGCTCAAGAACGGCCAGACCGTGCAGCCCAAGCCCTGGAGGGAGGCGGCCGGCGGCTTCGTCAACCCCAACTCGTTCCAGCTCTTCAGCCTGGGCGAGGACGGCCAGCCCAACACGGACGACGACCGCACGGGATGGTGAGCCGCCCGACCCTCCTCCGCGCCCCCTGCCTGCGTGCAGCCCGTGCCATGCCCACGGCCGGCTTCAGCTTCATCGAGCTGATGGTCATCATGGGCATCCTGGCGATGCTGGCGGGCCTCTCGGTGGGCTGGCTGCAGAGCGCAGGACGCGTCAACGCCCTGGGGATGGCGCGCACGACGCTGCTCGACGCCGCGCGTCGCGCCCAGGCCCGCAGCCAGGGAGGCCGGCTCGCCACGCTCACCTTCCGTCGCAGCCTCGACGAGAACGATCGGCCGGTGGACGAGGTGGCCGTGCACGTGGCCGAGACCGTGCTGAGCCACGCCTTCGAGCGCCTGGACGGCGCCAGCGGCATGCTGCCCATGGAGGCCCAGGGCGACGTCAAGATCGACCCGCTGGGCGGGCGCACCGGCGGCTGCGCGGTCTTCGGGCGCGGCGGCTCCCTGGCCTTCGCGCCGCAGCCCTCCTTCGCAGTCACCGAGGGGCTCGAGCTCGAGGCCTGGATCCTGCCCACGGGCAACGCGCCCGTCATGGCGCTGCTCGACGGCGAGGGCTGCTACGAGATCGCGCTCTTCCGCGCCCTGACCGGCGGCGACTACGACCTGCGCCTGCGCGTGAGCCTCAAGCCCGCCGACGGCCTGGGCGAGCCCGCCTGGGCGGTCTTCGAGACCGACGGCGCCCCGGTCAAGGCCCACGGGCGCTGGGTGCACGTGCGCGTGGCCTTCGACGGCCAGTCCCCGATCTTCGAGGTGGACAGCCTTGAGAGGTCGCAGCGCACGACGGCGCTGGGCGGTCGCGGCGCGCCCGCGACGACGGGCGCGTCGGGGGTCCCCGCGCGCAGCATCGCCGTGCCGCCCTCGGGCGCCGTGGCGCTGCGCGTGGGGACGCTCGGCCAGCCCTACCAGGGGCGCCTGGACAGCCTCGTCTTCCGCGGCGTGTTCCGCTTGAAGGACGACATCGTGGCGCTGCCCTCCGGCGTGGCCTTCGAGGTGCGGAGCCCCCCGCGCACCACGCTGCCCTACCGCGTGCGCTACGCCAACGGCCGGCTCGATCCGCTCAAGCACCCCGAGGACGTCGTGCTGGTGGTGCGCGACACCGGCCGCCCCGACGACCTGCCGCTGGTGGTCGAGCTGGGGCGCTCGGGCCTGGTGCGCGCCGACATGTCCGAGGCGCCTGCGCCGGCCACGCCCACCACGCCAGGCAACGCGCGCCCTCCGGACAGCCCGCCCTTGCCCAACGCGGGAGGACCGCGATGAGCCGCTGCCGCGCGCGCCCCCGGGCCGGCTTCACGCTGCTCGAGCTGATGCTCGCCATGAGCATCTTCGCGATCCTGGGCGGCACGGCCGTCTACATGATGCGCCAGGGTGCGTCGATGTTCGGCGCGGGCGCGCGCGACAGCGAGATGGCCGACCGCCAGGACACGCTGCTGCCGGAGGTGATCGCCGACCTCGCGCGCCTGGCGTTGCCCGACGGCTTCGACCCGCCCGCGCTGCCGCCCAGCGAGGACGACCTCGCGGGCTCGGCCCCGCCGCCCCCCCCGCCCCCCGTGGCAGTGCGCCTGCGCTCCGGCTCGATCACCCTGCGCGACCAGGGCGATCCGCTGCTCAAGACCGTGCCCTGCCCCTACATCGCCTTCGTGATCCACACGGGCGACGAGGTCAACCACGCCCGCCTGCGCACCGCCGGCGACGCGCCCACCACCGGCGAGACCGCCCGGCCCTACGTCAAGGCCGAGCTCGACAAGGCCGGCGCGGCGACGGTCTTCAAGCCCACGGGCGGGCTGATGGCCGTGTGCTGGATCGCCGTGCCGCTCGACCCCACGCGCCCCAGCGTGCTGACGCTGTTCCGCGGCTTCCAGTCGCCGTTGGGCGGGGCCGACTCGCTGCTCGAGCCCGCCTCCTTCGACACGCTCGAGGAGGTGCGCGCGCGCTTCGAGAGGAAGCACGAGGGCGTGCTGCACTTCGCCGTGACCTGGAGGCGCGCGGGCGTCACCACCTGGGAGGCGGGCAGCGATCGGGGCGGGGGCGACGACACCCCCTACGTGGGCCCCGTCTGGGACAGCACGCGCGCCCTCGAGCGCACCTGGCCCCTGTACCGCGAGCCGGCCAGCCTCAACGACGCGAGCGACGACCTCTTCCCCCAGTACGCCCGCCTGGAGGCCACGCTCATCCCTCCGGCGCTGGGCGGCTACAAGCGCGGCGACACGCGCCTGACCGGCGCGCTGGCCCAGGACACGGGCCGCCTGGGCGTGGAGCGGCTCGAGCCACTGCTGGCCCCCGGTGGGCAGGCGCGCTACCTGAAGATCGGCACCGAGTGGCTCGGCTACGACGCCGCCACGGTCGACGCGGTGCGCAACGAGGTGTCGGTGGAGCGCGGCCGGCGCGGCACCACGCGCGCGGCGCACGAAGCCGGCGAGGAGGTCTGGGTCGGCAACGCCTCCACCACCGTCATGGGGCTGCCCGCCTGGCGCGACCGGACCTTCCGCAAGGGGGGGCGATGAGCGCGCGCGTCCACCCCGCCCGTGCCCGCGTCGCGGGCTTCTCCTTCCTCGAGGTCATGGTGGCCCTGGCCATGTTGCTGGTGGGCTGCCTGGCCATCCTGCCGCTCTTCGCCATCGGCGCCCAGCACCTCGCCGCGCGCCGCATCGCCGGCGAGATCCGACGCCTGAGGCCCGAGGTGCTGGTGATCGTGCAGGAAGAGGTCGACAGGCACGGCGGCCTGCCCCGCGACCTGGGCGCCGCCGGCCGCAAGATCTACCCGCTCTCGCTGCGCGGCTACGACGTGCAGGTGGAGTGGACCGTCAGCCCCTTCGACGAGCTGGGCTCGGGCGTGGTCGCGCTGGCCGCGATCCGCCGCGACGGCCGCGTCGAGCAGGTGCTCAAGCCCATCCCACTGATTCGTTCGATGTTCGATCCCGCCTCCCTGGCCGCGCCCCCCTCGGGCGCGGCCACGGGCGGGTCCCGCCGGAGGTGATCCCATGGTCCCGCATCCCACACGCCGCCGCTTCGCACCTGCCCTGCTGCTGCCGCTGCTCCTGGCCTGCGCCGCCCCGCTGGGGGCCGAGGTCGTGCGCCTCAAGACCGGCGAGGCCGTCAAGTGCCGCCCCATCCAGGCGCGCAGCGACGATCGCACCGTGGTCCTCGAGGACCTGCAGCGCGGCACGATCCGCTCGCTGGCCTGGGAGGCCCTCGAGCCCGGCGACCGCGACCGCCTGCAGGAGGAGTGGGGCTGGAAGGGCCGCCGCCTCTCCACGGTCAAGGGCTGGCGGCTCGTCACGCGCGTGGGCGACGACGAACAGGAGATCTACGGCGTCATCGAGCGCGAGGAGGGTGGCAAGGTCGGCGTGCGCCGCAACGGCGACATCCAGGTGATCCCCGCCGAGATGATCGTCGAGCGCACCGAGGAGAACCACGACCCGCGCGAGGTCTACAGCGCGCCGCAGCTGATGGACCAGCTCGCGGCCGAGCTCGCCGCGCAGGCGCCTCCCACGACGCTCGACAGCCCCGATGGCCGCACCGCCTGGCGCGTGGCCGAGTATGCCGAGTGGGTCGGGGCCCTGCAGCAGGCGCTCGAGGCCTACCGCCGAGCGGCCGTGGACCCGGAGTTCCTGCAGCGCGCCACGGCGGAGCAGCGTGCGCTGCGCGTCGAGGCGCTGCTCAAGGACCAGGCCGCCGTGGCCACGCTGCGCGACCTCAAGGTCAAGCTCTCGAGCAACCTGTTCAAGGCGGTGCGCGCGGGCCTCGAGGGCTTCGACGCCAAGCACCCGGGCGCCAGCGAGGCCGTGGTCAAGGCCCGGGACGCCTTCAAGGCCCAGGTGGCGCAGCGCCGCGACAAGTACTTCCGCCAGATGGCGCGCTACGAGTTCGCGCGCAAGATCTGCCGCAAGCTGATCGAGGCCAAGGTGCGCGAGAAGGACATCACCCTGAGCGATGTGCGCTCCTGGGTGAAGCGCGATCTCCCCAACGAGGCCTTCGCGGCGCTCGCCGAGCGCATGGGCAAGGCCGACGTCGTGACCCCCGAGGAGGTGCGCGGCTGGTGGGACACGCGCTGGGAGGGCGTGCTGAAGAGCTCCTGGTCGCGCGCCGGCTACGGCGGCGGCACGTTCATCATCCACAAGCCCCAGATCGCGCCCCCCAAGCCGCGCAACAGCGGCGGCGGGGGGGGGCGGGCGGGCGGCGGCGGCAACGCCGGCCCCGCGCCCGTGATCCCGATCCCCAAGCCGCCCACGGCCGACGAGTGGTGGGCCAAGGCCCCGACCAGCGAGCGCGCCAGCTGGGTGCTGGCGCACTTCGTCGTCTCGAGCCAGCTCTTCGAGGTCTCCGACGACGTCGATCGCACGCCCTGCATCCTGTGCCTGGGCCACGGCATCATCACCAAGACCACCCAGACCGGCGAGCTGCTCCAGTACCTGTGCAACCGCTGCGGCGGCGCCCGCGACGACGTGGCGGTGAAGTTCCGCTGAGCGGGGCGCAGGGAGGCAGGGAGGCAGGGGGGGCCGGGGCGCGGCCTCCTGTCCCTCCGGGCGCGAGCGCGAGCCACCGGCAGCCTGCCGCGCTATGATGTGCCCATGCTGCGCGCCCTGATCTTCGCCACGGCCCTGCTCGTCCTGGCCCCGCTCACCTGTCCCGCGGTGGCCCGCGCGGAGACCATCGCCGACGCGCTCAAGCGCCAGGAGGCGCTCAGCCGCCTGGTGGAGACCTGGATCCGCCTGGCGGCCCGCGATGAGCGCGAGGACCAGCTCGACGAGTACGCGAAGTACACCGAAGAGGACTGGAGGAAGCCCAAGCGCGACGTGGAGGCCAAGCATCTGGCGGCGATCCTGGCCGACCCGAAGGCCGACAAGACGCTGCGCCAGCGCGCCGCCAAGGTGCTCGAGGAGGCCGCCATCGCCTCGCGCGATCCCGACCTCGCGCCCGACAGGCGCAACGACATCACCCGGCGCAAGAGGTGGGCCAAGGCGAACCTCCTCCCGCTGATCGTGCGCACGGACGAAAAGGGCGGAGACGACCTCAGCCGCCTGCTGGCCTTCAACCTGCTCAAGACCTGGTTCCAGTACCCCAACAGCGACGCCAGCGACATCGCCAACTACGACCCGGCCGCGGCCAAGAAGGAGAGCTGGGCCCCGGCGCACAAGGTGTTCCGCGACGTGCTCAACCGCTGAGGCTGCCTGCGCGCTCGGCGCGGGGGTCCAGGGCCGGGGGGGCCTGAGGTAGGGTGGGCTCGATGAGCAAGCGCGTGAAGAAGCCCTCTGCCGAGGCCCCTGCCCAGACCCCCGCCGAGTCCCCCGTGACCAGCGCCGACGCGGCCCGCGAGGCGGCCGTGGACGCCGAGCTCGAGTCCGTGGCCGAGGCCGCGGCCGAGGCGGCCGAGGTCGAGGACGACGACGCGTCGAGCCCCGCGAGCCCGGGCGGGTCCGCCGCCGCGGCGCAGAGCGCCGCAGCGGACGGCGAGGTGGCCGGCGGGCCGAGCCCGAAGAAGCGCGTCCGGGTGCAGCTGCCCCCCCCGCCCCCCGAGCGTCTGGTGGGCAGCGTGGAGGCGCTGCTGCTCGCCTCCGGCGACGTGCTCACCCCCGAGCGGCTGCGCGACCTGCTCGGCCTCTCCAGCGCGATCCACGTGCGCGAGGCCATCGAGCAGGTGCGGCAGCGCTGGGCGGCGGCCGGCCTGAGCGTCGAGCTCCAGGAGGTGGCCGGCGGCGTGCGCGTGGTCACGCGCCCCGAGTTCGCCGAGTACGTGCGGCGCATGCAGCGCTCGGTCAACGAGGGCAAGCTGAGCCAGGGCCTGCTCGAGACGCTGAGCATCGTGGCCTACCGCCAGCCGGTGGCGCGTCCCGAGATCGAGCGCATCCGAGGCGTGCAGGTGGGCGAGGGGCTGCGTGCGCTGCTCGAGCGCCGCCTGCTCAAGGTGGTCGGGCGCAGCGACCAGCCCGGCCGGCCCATGCTCTACGGCACGACCACGCGCTTCCTCACCGCCTTCGGTCTCAACGACCTGAAGGATCTCCCCTCCGCCAAGGACCTCGCCCGCCTGTAGGTCGCGGGCGCGGGGGTCGGAGCGCTGGGAAGGCGAGCGCGCCCTGGGCGTTCCCCCGTGGAACGCCGGCCCGGACGCAGCCGCCACGGGGCCCGGGGTACGGGCTTGCTGGTCGCCCGCGGGCCCCTATCTTCGGGGGTTCGCCCGCGCTCGCCCGACGCCTCCTCCTCCCTGCCTGCGGAGCCCTCCATGGCCCACTGGACCAAGACCTTCAAGGCCTACGAGCGCCACTTCCTGATCGCGCTGGTGATCCTGCTCCTGGCCGCGTTCTCCGTCACCGGGGCGCTCACCAAGTGCCACGGGAGCGGGGCGGACAGCACGCAGGGCGGCCTGGGCGGCTCCTTCAGCGTCGTGGGCAGCGCCGCGCGGGTCGAGGTCTCGGACGCCGAGATGCTCAAGGAGGTCCAGCGCTACGACGCCTACACCGACACGGTGCAGATGCCGACGCTCGACTTCATCACCTACCTGCGTCAAGCCCGTACGCCGCCGGCGCACAAGAGCGCGTGGATGCACAAGCTGCTCGCCGAGGCGGCCGAGCGCGCGGGCTTCCGCTGCGGTCCCGGCCAGCTGCGGCGCGCCATCCGCGCCTCCCTGAGCGCGAACGACCGCACCAGCTCGCTCGAACTCACGCCCGAGACCTACGAGCGCTTCATCACCCAGATCTGGCAGCGTCCCGCCTCCGAGTTCGAGGCGGTGCTGCGCGAGGTGGTGAAGAAAGACGAGCTGCTCAGCTGCCTGGTGGACCCGGTGCGCTTCGAGCTGACCTACGAGCAGGCCTTCGAGCAGTGGAAGCCGAGCCGTGAGCGCGTGGACCTGCGCTACCTCGCAGCGGAGGGCAGCGCGTTCGCCGACGATGTGCGCGCCGAGGAGCTGAGCCGGCGCGAGCTGAGCAAGGCCGAGGACGCGCTGCGCCGCGTCAGCGAGACGGCCAAGCGCCTCAAGACCCTGTTAGGCAGCCTCAAGGCCTACCAGAGCGCCAAGGGCGCCCTGCCCGAGAGCCTCGCGGTGCTGACCGCGAAGGAGGCCCAGGCGCAAGGCTGGAGCCTGCTCGAGGAGAAGGTGAAGGACACCTGGGGGCACGAGCTGGCCTACGTCAAGGGCGAGGGCGAGCCCAGCGTGTCCTCGCACGGCCCCGACGGACTGCCGGGAACCGCCGACGACGTCACCTTGGCCATGTCGGCGCAGCTGGGCACGCATCGCGAGCTGGCGCGGGTGGCCGAGGCCGTCGTGCGCTGGCGCAACAGCGGCGAACCCAAGCTGTGGCCGGACACCTTGGAGCAGCTCAAGCAGGCGCCGGCCCGCGCGGGTGCCGTGGGTCCGACCCTGCCTCCGCTGACCACGCTGCCCAAGGACGGCTGGGACCGCGAGCTGATCTACGTCGGCGCGGCGGCCGAGGGGCCGCCCGCGCTCTCCTCGGCTGGCCCCGACGGTCAGCCGGGTACGGCCGACGACGTGCGGGCCGAGATCGGGCCCGAGCGCGGTCGCGTGGGCCCGGGGCCGGCCCTCGCGCTCTACGTGCCCGCCGACCTGAAGGACAGCTGGGGCGCGCCCCTGAGCGTCTGGCTGCGCAGTGCCGAGCAGGGCGTGTGGGAGGCCCACAGCGCCGGCAAGGACGGGCAGCCCGGCACGGCCGACGACCTGCTGGGCGGCAACGAGCTCGACCTGGAGGCGTTCTACGCGCGCTCCGACGTGCGCACCGACTTCCTCCAGCCGCTGCGTCGGCGCTTCAAGGCGCTGATCATGCACGTGCCGCTGGTGAGCGAGGAGACGCTCAAGCGCCTGTGGGCCGACCATCCCGACCTGCGCCCCGGGCCGGGCGACGACGAGATGCTCTTCCTGCGCTGGCAGTCGGGTCGCGGCACCTCCGAGGCCTACGAGTTCCACGCGGTCGATCCCCGGGATCCCGAGAAGGGCCATGGCGTCGCGCTGGCCAAGCGCATGGGCTGGGTGCCCGAGGCGCTGCTGCTCGTGCCGCCCAAGGCGCTCTTCGAGCTGCCCCCGGTCCCGCCGGCCGCCCCCGCCCCCGTTCCCGCGCCTGCTCCGGCCGGCGAGGCCCCGCCCACGCCTCCGGCGGCGCCCGCGCCCGCCGATCCGTTGCGCCCTGCCGATCCGCTGCGCAAGGAGTATGAGGAGCAGGGCTGGCGCGAGATCCTCGTGCGCCAGGAGTTCCTCGAGCGCGTGCTCAACCTGCACTGGAAGGACGTGGTGGCCAGCCGCCAGGCCGTCAAGGAGTGGGAGCGCAAGGGTCTGAAGGTCACGCCGCGCCCCCCCGAGCTGACCGTAGAGGATCTGCTCTCCGAGGCGCGTCTGGGCAAGTACCAGCCCGGCGAGGCGGAGCGTGCCCGCGGCCACCGCTTCCTGGAGTTCTACACCACCGACAGGGCCGACCCGTCCGAGTCCTACCTCACGGCCGCGGAGATCGAAGCGCTCCCAGAGTTTGGCGACGCGACCTTGCCCATCCACCTGGGGAGCCTCAAGGGCCAGGATGCGGCCTCGGTGCCGATCCAGCTCAACACGCGTCTGACGAAGGTGCTGGCGCAGAACCTCGACGTGAAGACCGAGCGCGTGCCGGAGCTGACCGAGGTGGCCGACAAGGTCTTCGAGCGCTGGCTCGAGCACCGGGCCCTGGAGCGCGCCGAGCGCGAGCTGGCGGCTTTCCAACGCGACATGCAGAAGCGCGCGGCCGAGCCGCAGGAGGGTGCTCCGCCGGGCGCCAGCGGCGACGACGCCGCGTGGACCGCGGCGCTCGAGGCGTGGCGTCAAGCGCACCCCGGCGTCAAGGTCTACGACGAACGCACGGGCCTGTTCATTGGCAGCCGCGTGCCGGCCGCGGCGCGCGCTGCAGAGGGCGCCTCCGCGGAGGAGCAGGCGGCGCTCAGGCGACGCAGCTTCGTGCGTCAGGGGGGCTACGGCCTGGTGCGCGCGGGCGCGGCCAGGCAGGACAGCACAGACGCCTCGCCCGGCACCTTCGGCCGCAGCGTGCTGCGCGACCACGCGCGGGGCCCGGAGGCCACCGGCTGCGCCTACGTCGTGCGGGTCGCCGCCCGGGTCTACCCCCTGCCGGCGGAGTTCAGCCCGCGGGCCTACGCGGAGCACCTCGCCGTGCATGTCTTCGGCGAGCGGCGCGAGACGCCGGAGGGCACGCGCGGCGTCCCGGTGGCGTTCCGCAAGGGACTGATGAGCAACAAGCTGGCCGAGTACCTCGAGGACCTCGCCCGGATCCAGACCCTCTTCGATCTGCGGACGAACTCGAACCTCGACGCCCCTCCGGGTCAACGCTGAGCGCAGCCGCGGCGCCAGCCTGCGGCGGCTCGTGCGCCTCGAGCCTCCCGCCCCGCCGCCTCAGCGTCGAGCCCGCACCCGGGGCACCGGGTCCAGGCCTCCTCCGCCTCCGGGTCGGCAACGCAGGAGACGCGCGAGCGCGAGTCGTCCGCCGTGCCGTGCGCCGTGGGTGCGGATCGCCTCCTGCGCGTACTGCGAGCACGAGGGTTCGAAGCGGCAGGCGGCCGGCAGCAGCGGCTTGAGGGTCACTCGGTAGGCGCTCACCAGGACCAGGGCCAGACGTTGGGCGAGCCCGAGCGGAGCGCTCATCGGCGCCTCGACGGACCGGTCCCCGGTTCACGCGGCGCAGCCCCGGCGGCCTGTTCGAGGTCGCGGCGCAATCCCGCCAGCGTGGGGGCCGTCAGGCCGCGCCGCGGGCTCAGGAGCAGATCCATGGGGCCGAGCCCGGCAGCCACGCCTCGGAAGGCCTCGCGCGCCAGCCGGCGGAAGCGGTTGCGGCGCACGGCCCCGCCGTAGCCCCGTGGCACGGTCACGCCCAGGCGAGCAGGGCCGGCGGGGCGGCGCAGGCGCCGCACCAGGGCCTCGCGCCCGGGGAAGACCTCGCCCCCGTCGAGTAGCGCTCGGAACTCACCCATGCGGCGCAGGCGGGCGGACTTGGGGTAGCGCAGGCCGGGGGGCATCCCCCCAGGGTAGTCCGCCGGCCATGGCCTCCCGAGCCCCCTTCCTGGGGAGAAACTCCACTCCCGGCCCGAGACGGCCGAAGCCTTGCGGATAGCATGCGTCTGGTGCCCCCCTCCCCCCGCCCCCCTTCGGCCCCCGTCGCGGCGGCCCTCTCCTCCTGCGTTCGCTGGTCGTTCGCCTGCGCCCTGCTGGCCGCGCTCGGCCTGGGGGCCTGTCGGGGCGCGAGCAAGCCCGCGCCGGAGGCAGCCTTCGCCGGCCGGCTGAGCGGCTCCCCGTTCGACGCCGACATCGCCGCCCTGGGCTCTTCCGACTTCGTCCAGCGCAGCCAGGCCGGCGAGCGCCTGGTGGCGGCCGGCGGCGCCAGCCTGGAGGCCTTGGGGGCGGCGGGTGATCGTCCTACCTCGGCGCCCGGGAGCCTGGCCGAGAGCACGACCGCGCCGGTGATCGTCGCCATCCTGGGCCGCGCCCCAGACGCGGAGGTCCAGGCCCTGAGCGCGAGCAAGCACCCGTCGCTGCGTGCGGCGGCGGCACTCGAGAGCGGACGCCGCGGTGCCTGGACCCCGGTGCCCGCGCTGATCGAGCTGCTCGTCGATCCCGAGCCGGCCGTGCGCGAGGCGGCCCACGGCGCGTTGCGCCGCATCACGGGCGAGGTGGCCGAGCCGTTCGGCCCCGGTCTGGCCGTCGCCGGCACGGCCGGAGGCAGCCGCGTCGAGCGCTGGCGCCAGTGGTGGCGCCTGGAAGGTCGTGCGCGCGCGCAAGCGGCCACGGAGCCGCGCGGCAGCTGAGCAGGGCGAGAGGGCGGACCAGCGGCGCGCGGGTCGCGTGGGCGGTCCGGGTCCAAGCGCGGGGACGGGGCGGCCTTCCCGGCCCTCCGAGGGGTACGATCCGGGCGTGAGCAGCCGGTTCCTCTTCTACAGCGAGCTCCTGCTGCGCGTCCTGCCCGAGGAGGACTATGCGCTGCACCTGGAGGCGCTGGCGGAAGAGCTGCCCCTAGGCGTGGCGGCCACCGACGTCGAGGGCCGCGTGCTGGTCTGGAACCGCGCCTTGGCCGCCTGGGCCGGGCCGCGCGAGCGCGCGCTGGGGCAGCCGCTGCTGGCGGCCTTCCCGTTGCTCGCGGCCGACGCCAACCTGGACTGGGCCGGGCTCCTCGCGGCGGCGCTGCGCGGCGGAGCCCATCGCGAGCTGGCCCGCCAGCCGCTGGGGGAGCGCCTCGTGCGGGCCACCGTGGGACCGATGCGCGGGCCCCAGGCGCGCGTGCTCGGGGCCGTGCTCTCCTTCCAGGACATCACCAGCAGCGCGCGCGAGGAGGAGCGCCGGCGCCTGCAGACGCGCAGCGAGGCGATCACCTCGCTGGGCGCGGGCATCGCCCACGAGATCAGGAACCCGATCAACGCGCTGTCCCTGAATCTGCAGCTGCTGCGCGAGCGCATCGCCGATCTGCCGCGCGAGACCATCGCCGCCAAGGCCGACGCCATGATCGCCGAGCTGGCGCGCATGGAGTCGCTCGTCGCCCACCTGCTCGAGGTCAGCCGCGGCGGGCCGCCCGACTGCGCTCCCGAGCGCATCGACGAGATCGTGGCCGCCGTGCTCGAGCGCCTGGAGGGCATGGCGCAGCGTTCCGGGGTCCGGCTGCTGTTCCGTCCCGGGAGCCGGCGCGTGCTCCCTGTGGACCGGGCGCGCATCGACCGTGCCGTGCACAACGTCGTGCGCAACGCGCTCGAGTCGGCCGGGCGCGGGGGCCAGGTCGAGGTGCTCACGCGCGACGATCCGCACAGCACGGTGATCGTCGTGGACGACGACGGACCGGGCATCGCGCCCGAGGACCGCCGCCGCGTCTTCGACCTGTTCTGGACCACGAAGCGGGGCGGCACCGGCCTGGGCCTGCCGCTCGCCCAGCGCGCCGTCGAGAGCCACGGCGGCGAGATCGAGGTGCTGGAGCGCCCCGGCGGCGGCGCGCGCTTCGTGCTGCACCTGCCGATCGCTTCCGACGCGGCCACGGCGAGCGAAGCCTAGGAGCACGTCCATGGCCCGCCTGCTCATCGTCGAGGACGAGAAGAACGCGCGCGAGGCCCTGGGCGAGGTCTTCGCGGCCGAGCACGAGGTGCGTCTGGCGGAGGACGTCGCACAGGCGCTCGCGGTCGTGCGCCGCGAGGCCGTGGACCTCGTCTTGACCGACGTGGTCCTGCCGGGGGAGGGCGACGGCCTCGACCTGCTCAAGGCCGTCAAGGCCGCGCAGCCCGACACCCCCGTGATCGTCATGACGGCCTACGGCAGCGTCGAGCGGGCCGTGCGCGCCATGCGCGACGGGGCCCACGACTTCCTCGAGAAGCCCCTGGACCTGAAGCGCCTGCGCGCGCTGGTGGCCTCTGCGCTGGCCGCCCGCAGCGCGGCGCCCGAGAGCGCCGCCTACCGCGCCGACCTCTCGCGCGCGGGCGTGCCGCCCGGGTTCGTGGGCGAGTCGCCGGCGATCCGCGAAGTCTTCCGCGTGGTGAGCAAGGCGGCCCCCACGAACGCCACGGTCCTGATCCTGGGCGAGTCGGGCACGGGCAAGGAGCTGGTCGCCGAGGCCCTGCACCGGGCCAGCCCGCGCGCCGCCGGGCCGTTCGTCAAGGTCAACTGCGCGGCTCTTGCCGAGGGGCTGCTCGAGTCGGAGCTGTTCGGGCACGCACGCGGGGCGTTCACAGGCGCCACGGGCGAGCGCGCCGGGCGCTTCGAGGCTGCGCACCGGGGCACGCTGTTCCTCGACGAGGTGGGCGAGGTGCCGCTCCATACGCAGGTCAAGCTGCTGCGCGTGCTCCAGAACCGGGAGGTCGAGCGGCTGGGCGAGAACCGGGTCCGGCCGGTGGACGTGCGGCTCGTGACCGCCACGAACGCCGACCTCGACGCCAAGGTGCGCAAAGGCGAGCTACGTGAGGACTTCTATTTCCGGCTCAAGGTGGTCACGTTGCGCGTGCCCGCGCTGCGCGAGCGGCGCAGCGACATCCCGGCCCTGGCCGAGCACTTCCGTCGGCTGTACGCCGAGCGCCACGGCCGCCGCGTGACGGGCTTCTCCCCCGACGCCATGGCCCTGCTCCAGGGGCACGATTGGCCGGGCAACGTGCGCGAGCTCGAGAACCTGGTCGAGGCGGCCGTGGTGCTCAGCGACGGCCCGCTGCTCACGCGCGCCGTGCTGCCCGTCGAGGTGGGCGGGCAGCAGCGCGTGGAGGACCTGCCGGAGTCGCCCGCCGGCCTGAGCATCCCGCGGGGGACGCCGCTGCCCGAGGCCGAGAAGCTGATCATCCTCGACACCCTCGAGCGCACGGGGGGCAACAAGACGGCCGCCGCCCGCATCCTGGGGATCGGCCTGCGCACGCTCTACAGGAAGCTCGAGGAGTACGGTCAGGGCGGCCCGCCGGCCGCGGAGGCACCCGCTGCCCGGTAGCATCCGAGGCCTCCCGTCGGAGTGCCCCATGCGCCGTTCGCTCCCCTGGTTCGTCGTGCTCGCTCTGGGATGGTGGCTGGGGCGGCTGGGGGCGGAACCGCCCCCCGTCCTGGCTGCAGGCCCCGCCGACTTCCAGGCGGCCACCGAGGCCGCCGATCCCTCCATCGCGCACGTGGCCATGCAGCTGAGCGGGCACTCGCGTGACGACGCGGTAGGCAGCGGATTCGTGCTCTCGGCCGACGGCCTGATCGCCACGAGCCGCCACGTGCTCGCAGGCGCGCAGAACATCGTGGTCCACGTGCCGGGCCACGAGCCCGTCGTGGCCCAGGTGCGGGGCCCCGACGACGCCGTGGCCGTGACCGTGCTGCGTGTGCCCCGCGCGGGTCTCACGCCGCAGGCCGTGGGC
>JANOFW010000438.1:0-3002 GCA_031413835.1 Planctomycetia bacterium | reverse complement strand
AGGTGCGGGGTCCCGACGGTCGCCCGGTGGGTGGTGCACGCTTGCTGGTCGTGCTCAGCGACGAGGAGGGCGCCCCCAGCGTGGAGGCCGTGAGCGGTCCCAGCGGGCGCGTGCGGCTGGAGGGCGTGCCCCCTGGCGAGGTGCGCGTGAGCGCCTACGCGCGCGACCTGGGGCGCGCCTCGGCCAAGCTCTCCGTGGGCGACGGGGAGCTGCGCCGCCTCGATCTGCGCATCGAACCCGCGGGCACGCTGTTCCTGCGCGTCGAGAGCGAGGGCCCCGATCCCACCCCGCGTACACGCATCGACGTGGTGGCCGTCGGCACGGGCGAGGTGGTCGCGCGCCGTCGGCCGTTGCTGCCCTCGCGCTGGGGCGCGCTGTTCGGCATCGAACCGCGCACGGGACAGATCAGCCTGCGCGACCTCGCGGCCGGCGACTACGAGGTGCGGGTGAACGCCGGACCGCGCTACGAGCCGGCCAAGGCGCTCGTGCGCGTGCGTTCCGGGGAGCCCACGCGGGCCGTGGTCAAGCTCACGACGGCCAAGTGAGGGCCGCCGTCGGCCGGGCTGGTCATGCGCCGCGGCGCGCGTGCGGGTAGGCTGGAAGGACCGGGCTCCCCGTCCGACCCTGCCTGCGCAGGATCGTCCCGTGCCCGTCCACCGGCTCACCGGACGCCCCTGAGGGCCCACCTCGAGGGGCCCTGTCCCGAGGACCATGGCCGCCGCGCACGACGAGGAAGCGGAGCTGATGCTCAAGGTGGCGGCCGACGAGCCGTCGGCCTTCGAGGCGCTGGTTACGCGGGTGCTGCCCCGTCTTCTGGGCTTTTTCCGGCACCTGGGGGCGGATCGAAGCCAGGCCGAGGATTTGGCCCAGGACGTCTTCCTCAAGCTCTACCGGGGCCGCCGGAGCTACACGCAGCGCGCGCGCTTCACGACCTACCTGCTGCACGTGGCGCGAAACCACTGGATCGACGTCTACCGCCACCGCCGCTTGGGCCCCACCCTGCTCTCCACCGACGCGCCCGCCTCGCGCCAGGAGGAGGAGGGCGGCAGCCTGGGGGCCTCCTTGCCCGGCCCCAGCCCGGACCCCGCGCAGGGTGCCGAGCAGAGTGCGCTGCGGCTGGGGCTCGAGCAGGCGCTGAGCGAGCTGGAGGGGGGGCAGCGGGAGGTCTTCGTGCTCGCCCACGTGCACGGACTGCGCTACGAGGAGATCGCCGCCGTGCTGGAGATCCCAGTGGGGACGGTCAAGAGCCGGGTGCATACCGCCACCCGGCTGCTGCGCAAGGCCCTGGAGCGGCTGGGGATCGAACCCTAGGGCGCGGGCTACGTTCACCCTTCTCAGGCCCCTGCCCCCGTTCCGGGCCTCATTTTTGAGACGGCCGTAAAGGTCTGATTAACAAGGACTTGCAGACGACGACATGAGTTCCGCTCCGACCCCCCCCCGCGGTTCGTCGCCCGACGAGACCCCGCAGGGGCCGACGTCCGGGGCCACGGACGGCAGGTTGGAGGCCACGAGCGTGGATCTCCTTTGCCTGGATCTTTTCTGCGGGGCGCTCAGCGCACTCGACCAGGAGCAGTTCAAGCGCCGCCTGCGGGCTGAGCCGGCCCTGGCCCGCGAACACGCCGGCCTGGAGCGTCTGCGCGCGGCCGCACGCGGTCTCGACGAGGCAGTGGTCGAGGCGACTCTCGCGCGGCGCATCGCCTTGCGGGTGCGCGACCAGGTCGGCGCGGAGGAACACGCGCAGCGTCGCGCCCGGCCCTCCCAGGGAGAGCGCTGGAGCCTACGCACCCGGGTTCGCGTGCTGCTGGCCTCGCTGGCCGTGCACGTGCTGGTGCTGGGCTGGCTGGTGCTGCGCGACCACCCCGCGCCGGAGTCCAGCGGGGGCGGGCCCGTCGAGATGGCGGTGACCGCACCCCACGTGCGCGAGCCCCAGGAGCCTTTCGAGCTGCTTGAGCCTCTGGATCTCGGTCCCATCGTGGCGGCGGAGGAGATCCCCGACAGCCTCCTGGTGCGTCTCGGGTTGGGCGGCAGCGACCTCGACGGTCCCGATCTGCCGGGCAGCCCGGGAGGCTTAGACGGCGAGACCGGAGGAGGCGCGCGACCCACGAATCTCCGCGTGGCCGAGCACCCCGAGCCGGTCCAGTTCGAGATGCTGGCTCGTTCGCGAGCCGGGGTGCGCGCACAGCGCCTCGCGCGGGCCGGCCTCGAGGCGCACGACACGCTCGACACGCTCGGAGCGGTCGCCCGCGGCCTGCGGGCTCTGGCAGAGCGACAGCGGGAGGATGGCTCCTTTCCCCTCGATCTGACGCTGCCGACGGAACGGCGTCCGGCCCTGAGCCCGGTGGGCATGAGCGCGCTGGCGCTGCTGCCCTTCCTGGCCGAGGGGCGCCGTTCGGCGGCCCTCCCCGGGGAGGCGCCCGATCCGGTCGTGGCCCGCGGGCTGAACTGGCTGCAGGCGGGTCTCCGGGCCGCGCTGGGGTGCGCCCAAGCGGGTCTGAAGACCGCCTGTGTCACCAAGGTGTTTCCGACGCGCTCGCACACAGTCGCCGCTCAAGGGGGCATATCGGCGTCGCTCGGCAACATGGGCGAGGATGACTGGCGCTGGCACATGTACGACACCGTGAAGGGGTCGGACTGGCTGGGCGACCAGGACGCCATCGAGTTCATGTGCCGCATGGCGCCGGAGGTCGTGATCGAGCTCGAGCATTTCGGCATGCCCTTCGACCGCAACGAGAACGGCACCATCTACCAGCGCCCGTTCGGCGGCCACTCGCAGAACTTCGGCGAGCGCCCCGTCCAGCGCTCCTGTTGCGCCGCGGACCGGACCGGCCACGCGATGCTGCACACGCTCTACCAGCGCAACGTCCTCGCGAAGACCCAGTTCTTCGTCGAATGGATGGCCTTGGATCTAGTGCGCGATAGTGACGGTCATGTGCTCGGCGTGACCGCGCTCGAAATGGAAAGCGGCGAAACGATGATCCTGCAGGCGCGCGCCACGCTGTTCG
>JANOFW010000437.1:0-2134 GCA_031413835.1 Planctomycetia bacterium | reverse complement strand
TGCACTGCTCCCGCCGCGCCGCGGGCCATGAGGAGGACGGCGCGACGTACGGTGGTCGTGGAGATGGGCAACCACGACCGGTTCAGGACCAGTGTGCGGCGATCAAGCACAGCGCAGAGGATACCCAGGCGCGGGGAGGGTGCCAGCCCCCGGTCGCACGGTCCACGCTTCGCGCCTCACGCGCGGGCCCTCGCGCCCGGAAGGATGCGCACTGCGAAGGCCCCCAGCAGCGCGGCGCGCGAGGCCCAGCGCAGCAGCACCGCGACCTGCAACAGCAGGAACAGGGCCAAGGGCCCCTGCCAGCCGCCGCGCGGCAGGACGGTCTCGAGCCGCGAGAGCAGCCAGAGCGCGCCGAAGGCGGGCGCTCCCAGGAGCAGCGCCACGCCGAGCGTGCGCAGGGGCCGATGCACGAGCGTGGCGAGCCGGCGCAGGAAGGCGAGCAGCGCGCTGCGGCGCCCGCCCGCGATCAGGTCGGCGCGGGCCAGATCGGCCGCGACGCGCAGCACGAGGAAGAGCACGAACAGGGTCACCTCGCGCGCCCTCTCCCCCCACCACTTCGAGGCCTCGCTCGGGGCGTCGGCCTCGCGGTCGGCCAGAGCAGCGCCCCAGCCCTCGTGAACGAGGCGACCCACCAGCACGAAGGCGCAGGCGAAGACGAGTCCCACCCGCAGCATGCGGAAGAAGCCCTTGCCGCCCAAGGCGAAGAAGCGCGTGGTGGAGCAGGGCCCTGCCTCGGCGGCCAGGCCCAGGAAGCCCGCGGCCGCCACGGCCCCGAAGAGCCAGGCCAGGAGCAGGGTCCAGACCAGCTGCACCGGCAACCCGTCGTAGGCCTTGCCCAGCTCGCGCTTGGTGTCGCGCCACAGGCCGGCGTCCATGCCGGCCTCCCAGCCCAGCGCGCGATCGGCGGCCGTGGGGGCTCCCGCGAGCGCGGCGGCATGGGGATGGGCGTCGAGCCTCGACGCAACGGCGGCATGGAAGGGGAGCACGACCGTGAGCGCCAGCAGCAGTTGCACGATCACGACGCCAACGAGCGGCCGCCAGCAGCAGAGCGCGTGGCGCAGACCCGCCCGAACGAGGGTCAGGGGGCCCGGGGGCGCCGGCGGCGCCGAGACCTCGGGAGCCCCCGGCGCCGGCAGGGCCGTGAGCGGCGTGTCCAGCCCGGGGTCGTTGAGCAGCGCGTCGCCGGGCAGCGCGTCGGAGGGCTGACGGGCGTCGGCGCCCGGCTCCCTGCCCCCCGCGCCCCCCGGCGTCGAGGTGGGGAGGTCGGCCATCACAGACCTCCGTAGAAGGTGGTCAGCTGCTCGACCCAGCCCAGCAGGCGCACGCTCAGGGGCAGCGCGGCGCTGGGGCCCTCGGGCTCGTGCACCAGCCCGTCGTTGCTGCGATCGTGCTCGACGGCGAGCAGGTGCGCGGGATCGACCTCGGCCGAGACGGCCTTGGCCTTGGAGGCGAAGCGCAGGCGCGTCCAATGGCCCTGCTGGCCGGCGGGCGCGACGGGCTGCAGCGGCGGCAGGCCGCCGTCGAGCGCCCGGACGCGGCCGTCGAGCTCCCAGCGCAGGCGGCGTTCGCTGCCGTCGTCGAACCGCACCAGCACCTCCACCGGCAGCTGCGCCTCGCCGTGGCGGCGCAGCAGCACGGTGGACTCAGGCAGGCGCGCGACCGCGCCTTCGACCGCCTTCGGCGCCGGCTTGCCGTCCGCCTCCTCGTCCTCGTCCTTGTTGGGCTCCCAGACCTCGATGGCGGCGACGCCGTAGTCCACGGCGCCCGTGGTGCGGAAGAGCGTGTTGATCCAGGCGGCCATGTACGGCGTGCGCTCCGCCTCGACCAGGGTCAGCTCGGCCATCCGGGTCAGGGTCGCGAACAGCTGCTCCGGCTCCGGATGCCCGTAGCGGTAGCGCTCGACGTAGGCGTTGAGCCCGCGCAGCAACGTGCCCTCGCCGGCCAGCCCCTCGAGGGTGCGCAGCGAGGCCGCCGTGCGCGCGTAGCTATTCGTGCCGTAGGAGCGGCTGTCCATGTACTCCCAGGCATTCACGCCCGCGATCGGGTCCACCAGCGGACGGCGTGCGACGGAAGTGCGCTCCGACTCCGCCACGGAGATCGGCAGGATGGGCAGCAAGGTGGCGGGCATCAAGGT
>JANOFW010000436.1:0-8786 GCA_031413835.1 Planctomycetia bacterium | reverse complement strand
GTGACGCGCTGCTCGGCCTCGTCGAGCTCGCCGATGGCGTTGAGGTTCACGTTGCCCAGCTCGTCGATCTTCTGGCGCAGCTCGTCGAGCAGCTGGTCGAGGTCGATGCCCTCGGGCGCGCTGCCGGTCAAGGGGTCGGCGGCCGCCGTCGTAAGATCCACGCCCTGGTCGGTGCGCACCTGGTCGAGCAGGGCCTCGAGGCGCGCGCGCACCTCGGAGTCCTGCATGCGGTGCGCGTCCAGGCGCTCCTTGACGAGGTCGTGGAGGCTGGCGAGCTCGAGGCGCCGCTGCTCGTGGGCCGAAAGCGATCCCTCCAGCGTCGCGAGCCGTTCGCGTCCCGCCACGAGCACGTCCGCGGCCTCGCGCCGCTCGGCGTCGGCGCTGCGCACGCGCGCGAGAGCCTCGGCGGCCTCGACCTCGGCCTCGCCGATGCGGCGGGTCATCTGCGCGCCGTCCTCGGCCAACGCGGCGGCACGCGCCTCGAGCTCCGCGCACTCGCGGCGGGCCCGGTCGCGACGCTCGGCGGCCGCTTCGGACTGCGCGCGAGCCTGGGCGTGGGCCAGCTTGAGCTCCATGCGGCGCTCGAGGGCGGCCTTGCGCTCGGCTTCGACGGCCAGGTAGCCGCGGCCGGCCTCCTCGGCGCGCTCCTCCAGGGCCAGACGTTCGCCCTCAAGCCCCTCGAGGAGCGCCGAGAGGGTCACGAGCGCCCCCGAGGCCTCGGCGTGCAGCTGCTCGAACTCGACGCGCTCGGAGGCCACCAGCCCCAGCTGCCCGTCGAGCTCCCGGCCCGCCTTCTCGACGCGCACCAGCGCCTCGCGGCTGCGGCTGGTGTCCTCGGCGTGGCCCGCGAACTCGCGGCGCAGGGCCCGGATGCGCTCCTCGTAGGCGGCGACGTCCTGCTGAGCGTGCACCACGTCGGCCTGCGAGCCCTCGACGGCCAGGTCGAGGCGCGCGCGCTCCTCGCGCAGGTGCCGCAGCTCGGCGATGCGCTCGACCAGGCCCAGGGCCGGGCCGTCGCGGCCGGCCAGCAAGGCCCCCGAGGAGGTGACGCGCTCGCCCTCCGGCGTCACCGCGTTGACGCCTTGCTCGATCCAGGCCTCGATGCCCGCGGCCAGGTCGGGCACCAGCAGCGTGCCGGCCACCACCGAGGCCAGCAGGCGCGTGAGCGCGGGACTGCCACCCAGCGTGCCGACCTCGGCAGGCAGGGCCGGCGCGTCCGCACGCACGAGGTCCAGGCACAGGAAGCGCGCCCGCTCGTGCTTGCCGCGGGCCTTGAGCCAGTCGATCCAGCGCAGCGCGTCGGCGCGGCTCGCCACCACCACGGCCGAGGCCGCATGGCCCACGAGCCGGTCGAGGGCCGCGGCACCGGCGCCGCGCGCCACGACCAGGTCGGCCAGCAGACCGAGCACGCCTTGGCGGGCGCCCGCGCCGTCTGCAGCGGTGCCCTCGACGGCCTTGAGGACCGCGCGCGCGCCCTCCTCGACGCCCTCCCGAGCGGCGATCAGGCGCTCGAGCACCTCGAGACGCGCGCTCTTCGTGGCGCGCTCCTCGGCCAGGGCGGCGCGGCGCCGTCCGAGGTCCTCGACGGCCTTCAGGGCGCGGGCACGGGCCTCCTCGGCCTCGTGCAGCGCCGTGGAGGCGCGCTGCGCCGCCTGTTCGAGGCGCGAGGCGGCATCCACCAGCTCGCGGGCCTCGCCCTCGGAGAGCTGGCGCTGGGCCTCGAGGTCCAGGCGGCGCTGGGCCAGACGCGCGAGGCGGTCCTCGGCCTGGCGCATCTCGGCCTTGCGCTCGGTCTCCAGGTTGCGCTGGGCCGCGATGTGGCCCAGGGCGGCCAGGGCCTCGCGTTGGGCGCCGTCGTGTGCGTCGCGGATGCGCGCGGCGTCGCGGTCGAGGGAGGCGAGGTCCTCGTCGGCGCGCGCCACGTCGGCGGCGCAGCGCGCGGCCTCGGCCTCGGTGGCGGCGAGCGAGCTGTCGAGGTCGGCGCCCTCGGCGGCGAGGCCCGCGGCGCGCTGGCGCGCTTCCTCGGCCTGGCGCAGCGCCTGCGCGACGCGCGCGCGCAGGTCCTCGGCGGAGCGACCGGCGTAGCCGGCGCGATCCTCGGCGGCGCGCGCTTCGCCGGCCGTCTGGGCGATCAAGGCCTCCAGCCTCGTGACCTCCTGGCGAGCCGCGTCGCGCTCGCGGTCGGTGCTCTTGCCCTGGGCCTCGAGGGCGGCCAGGTCGGCGGCGGCGGCGGACTCCTCGCTGACGAGCGCGCCGAGCGCGGCCTGCACCTGCTCGCGCTCGAGGGCGATGCCGCGGTAGCGCGTGACGGCGCGCAGCAGGCGGTTCTTCGAGAGCTCCTCGCGCAGCTCCTGGTAGCGGCGCGCGCGCGCCGCCTGGACCTTGAGCGAGCGCCAGCGCTTCTCCTCGAGGTCGAGCACGTCCCGCAGGCGCTCAAGGTTCTCGTGCGTGCGCACGAGCTTCAGCTCGGCCTCCTTGCGGCGCTGTTTGTAGCGCGAGACGCCGGCCGCCTCCTCGAAGATGCTGCGCCGGTCGTTGGCGTCGGCGAGCAGCAGCGCGTCAATGCGCCCCTGCTCCATGATAGCGTTGCCGTCGATGCCCAGGCCGGTGTCGAGGAACAGCTCGCGGATGTCCTTCAGGCGCGCGGGCTGGCCGTTGACGAGGTAGTCGCTCTCGCCGGCGCGGTTGAGCCGGCGCGTCACGCTGACCTCGGTGTGCTCGGTCTTGAGCAGCCCGTCCTCGTTGTCGAGCACCAGGGTGACCTCGGCGAGCCCCGAGGGCTTGCGCGTGCGGCTGCCGGCGAAGATCACGTCCTCCATGCGCTTGCCACGCAGGCTCTTGGGGCTCATGTCGCCCAGCACCCACTTGATGGCGTCCACCACGTTGCTCTTGCCGCAGCCGTTGGGACCGACGATGGCCGAGATGCCCGCGCCGAAGTCGAAGGAGGTGCGATCGGCGAAGGACTTGAAGCCCTGGATCTCGAGGCGTCGGATCTTCATCGCAGGCTCTCCAGGGCGGCACAGGCTCGATCCGGCAGGCAAGACGCGAGCATCCGGCAGGATGCTGGCAGGACAGGGGCGAGCATCCCGCAAGATGCGCGCGTGGCAAGGTCCAAGATGCCGCCGCTGGGAACGCCGACGGAGCGCGGCCCGAGACTCAAGGGGCTCTCCATGGCGCTCAGGCCGGACGCTCGCCGACCACCCGGCGCCGACGCGGCCAGGGATCGACCGCGTACTCCACCACGGCCAGGTCGCGCTCGGCGGCCTCCAGCGAGCTGAGCAGGTCCTCGAGGGGCGGCCGGGCGTCGCCATCCACCCGGTGGCGCACGCGCTGCCTCCAGGCGCTGCCGCGCGAGCCCCGCGCCCAGGCCGGCTCGCGCCGCACCCCCGGCACCCCCGGCACGGTCGGGCGGTAGCTGGGCAGGTCGTCCGCGCCCCACCAGGCGGCCACCGCCGGCAGGCGTTGGGCGTCGAGCCGCGCGAAGCGCAGGGCCGCCTCGGCCACCGGCGCCGCCACCAGGACCAGCGAGAGCTCGCGGCGCTGGGCCTCGCCGGCAGCCGCCTCCTCGAGGCGCGCGAGCAGCTGGGCCTGGAGCAGCAGGCGCTCCTCCGCGTGGGCCTGGGGCAGCAGCACGCGCGCCGCCTGCTCGGCGCCCACCGGCTCGAGCACGTGCCAGGCCCCGGCCAGGTCTACCAGGGGGTGCTCCCCCCGGGCCAGGGCCCAGAGGGCCCCGCCGGGCTCGGCCGCCGGCCCGCCCAGGAGGTCGCGGCGCTGGGCGGTCGCCTCGACGGCCAGCAGGGCCAGCCGCTCGACCCCCGCCAGGGCCTGCTGGCGCGAGCCCCGGGCCAGACAAGCCGCGCTCACCAGGTTGACGGCCACGGCGCTGGCCACGGTCACGTCCCCCACGTCGAAGCGCAGCGGGTCGGGGCTCTCGCCCTCCTCCAGGCGCAGCCAGCGGCAGCCCCGGCTCGGGCTGCCCGCGTGCTCGAAGACCACCAGCGGCTCGCCCACCTCGGCAGCCGATCCGAGCGCCTCGCGCACCAGCGCCCGCAGCGCGGGCTCGCGCGCGGCCCCGCGGGGCAGCACCAGGGTCAATTCCGGCCCCGCCAGGCGGCCCTCGCGCCTGAGCGCCAGGTGCTCACGCACGAGGGAGCGCGCGACCCGCAGGGCTTCGTCGCCCAGATCGCCGTAGGTCAGGCCGGGGGGCGCGGGGGGCGGCACGGAGCGCGTGCGCAGCCTGAGCGGCACCTCGGCCGCCAGCCCGAGTTCCAGCGACAGGAGACCCCCGCGGGCCGGGAAGGCGGCCAGCTCGGGCGACAGCAGGAGCTCGCGCAGCTCCTCGCGCAGGGCGTCGTCGGACAACGGGCCCGCGAAGGGCGCCAGCAGCACGTTCACGTCCTCGAGGGCCAAGGTGCGCGCGGCGAAGGGCGCGCTCACGCTCACCGCGCGGCGTAGCGCGGCGGCGGCACGCCGGAAGCCGAAGGGGCGGCTGGCGCCCTCGCCCCACAGATGGCGCTCGAGCACCCGCGCGGCGGGCAGGGTCACGGCCGTGAGGGCCAGCGGCAGGCCCAGGTCGTAGAGGTGCAGGTCGCCGCAGCGATGGGCCTCGGCCGCCGCCGGCGGGATCGCGTCGCTGAGCAGGTGCTCGGCCACGACCAGCTCGCCCAGGGCCTGGGTGGCCTCGGCCGGCGAACCGGCCAGGCGCTCACCCACGAAGGTAGACAGCGCCTCGCGCACGCGGCCCCGCTCCACCCCCACCCGATCGGTCCTCCCCACCTTGGAGTCGTAGCCGCGGGCGAACATCTCGGCCCGCACCAGGGCCGCCACGAGACCCGCCCCCACGCGCCGCAGACGCGAGGCGAGCAGCCGGGCCTCGACGGCGCGGGCGACCTCCTCGGCCTCGGGCCGCGAGAGCGCGTCCTGCGCCAGGAGCGCCTCGACCACGGCGGCCTTGGAGAAGGGGCCGGCCTCCTGGCCCAAGGTGCCGCCGATCCAGGGCAGCCCGCCGGAAGCCTCGCGAGCCGCCCGCAAGCGGGCCCGGTCCTCGCGGTAGAGGATGTAGGCCTTGGCCGTCTTGGCATGCCCCGCTTCGATCAAGACCTTCTCGACCGTGTCCTGCACGTCCTCGATGGTCGGCACGGCCGGGCCGCGCCTGTCGAGCCAGGCCTCGACCATCCCGGCCAACTGCTCGGCCAGGAAGCGGTCCTCGCCCCCCAGGGCCTGGGCCGCGCGGAAGATGGCCTCGGCAATCTTGGAGCGGTCGTAGGGCACGGGGCGCCCGTCGCGTTTCCTCACCTGGCGCGGGACGCTCACGAGCGGCGCTTGCCCTTCCCGCCTCGGCCCGGCTCGCGCTTCTCGCGACCCTCCTTCTCGCGGCCCTCCTTCTCGCGGCCGTCCTTGTCACGGCCATCCTTGTCGCGGCGGGCCTCGCCCGCGGCGACCATGCTCTTGAGCTCATCCATGAACTCGTGCACGTCCTTGAAATCGCGGTAGACGGAGGCGAAACGCACGTAGGCCACCTGGTCGATCTTCTTGAGCTCGTCCATGACGAGCTTGCCCACGTAGCTGACCGGCACCTCGCTGTCGAAGGCCTCAAGCACCTTGTTCTCGATGCGCTCGGTGATGCCCTCGAGCGTGGCGATGGGGATGGGCCGCTTCTCGCAGGCCTTGAGCAGGCCCAGCAGGATCTTGCGGCGCTCGAAGGGCTCCCGCCGCTGGTCCTTCTTGACCACCCTGAGCGGGCTCTCCTCGATGCGCTCGTAGGTCGTGTAGCGGCGGTCGCAAGCCACGCACTCGCGGCGACGACGGATGGCGAAGCCGTCGTTGCTGGCGCGCGAGTCCACCACCCGGTCGTCGTCCACCTTGCAGAAGGGGCAGCGCATGGCGAAGGCCTCCTCCCGTCCCGAGAGTCGCACCCCAAGAGCCGGTCCAAGAAGAAGTCGGCCCAAGAAAGTCGGCCGGAGCGGCGTGGGCCCAACCCCTGGGGGGTGATGGAGCCTACCACCCGTACGGGTTGTGGCACAAGCCTGGTTGCCGGCGCCGGCGGAGCGGCCCGGCCCGCGGCGACGCCAGCAAGCAGGACCGCCGGGGCAGCCCGCCGGAGAGGCCCGGCCGCCCACGCCGCCAAGCCGCCGCTTTTCCACCCGGGGAAGCGTGCGCCTGCCCATAATAGCCCCCCGCCCCCCCAGGTGCCGTCCTACGTGACCGTCGCGATCCTCGCCGACATCCATGCCAATCTCGAAGCGCTGACCAAGGCGCTCGAGTTCATCGCCGGCAAGGGCATCCAGCGCATCATCTGCCTGGGGGACATCATCGGCTACGGCCCCAACCCGCGCGAAGCGTTGAAGCTGCTCTTCCGCAGCGAGATCGCCATCATGGGCAACCACGAAGAGGCGGTCATGTTCTACGGAGAGGACTTCAACCCCAAGGCGCGCGCCTCGCTCGAGTGGACCAAGGACCAGCTCAACAGCCCGACCTTCGACCGCACCGAGAACTACGACATGTGGAACTTCCTCGGCACCATGCAGCAGGTGGTCGAGGACGGCGACGTGATGTACACGCACGGCAGCCCGCGGGTGCCCACGCGCGAGTACGTGGTGCCCGCCGACGCCGGCAACCAGGAGAAGATGCAGGGCATCTTCGACCTGATCAAGCGCGTGTGCTTCATAGGCCACAGCCACATCCCGCACATCTACACCTCCGACCACAAGCACGCCGACCCCGAGAAGCTCAACAACGCGGTGGACCTGCGCAAGCTCGGCGACCGCAAGGTGCTGATCAACGTGGGCAGCGTGGGCCAGCCCCGCGACGGCGACCCGCGGCTCTCCTTCGTGACCTTCGACGGCCACATCGTGCGCTTCTACCGCCTCGAGTACGACCACGCCACGACGGTGGAGAAGATCTACGCCATCCCCCAGATCCCGAACTTCCTGGCGGATCGGCTGCTGGTCGGACGCTAGCCGGAGCCGCGTGGACGCCCGACGCCGGGCCGGAAGATCTCTCCCCGCGGCTCCGTAGGCATCGCTGCGCGGCCGGAACCGAGGCGCCCGCGGCGGGTGGTACGGTCCGTCGACTGCCAATCCGGGGGCGTCCTCTGCGGGACCGGGGCGTCGGCCGCGCGCCCCTGCAAAGGGGGCGACGACGCCGCGTAGTCTGCCTACGTCAGGAGGAGCACCCGCAGCGCCGCGCCCGCTCCGGCGCCCCGCCCGTCGGCCGTCGGGCCTACCGACCCCAGTGCCCGGCGGCGCATTCGCTCAGGGGGCGAGGAGGACGACCCTACAGTAGCCCGCTTCCTCGGAGGCGCGGCGACCAATGGAACGACGAGTGCTCCTGGCCGTGGTGCTGTCGGTCATCACCTTCGTGGCCTATCAGGCGTTGCTCGCGCGCTTCAGCCCCGCGCCTCCCGAGGTCAAGCCCGGGGTGGAGGGCGGCCCGGAGGCGGCGGTGCCGGGCGAGCCGGCGGGCCTCCCGGGCCAGCCGGCAGGTGCGCAGCCGGGTGGGCCGCCGGGCGTGCCCGCGCCCGTCGGGGGCAACGGCGGGCAGGTGCCGCCCGTGGCCCCCGCCCCGCCCGTGGAGGAGGGGCCCCAGAAAGACGCCCCCGAGGCCAAGGTCGAGCGCCAGGCCGGGCACCTGACGGTGGGATTCACGACGCGCGGCGGCGCCGACGAGTTCGTCGAGCTGACCGGCCTGCATGAAGCGGGCCAGAACAAGCCCCTGGCCCTGGTCGTACCTGCGGACCTGAACCACCTGCTGGGCCAGATCGACGACAGCGAGGTGCAGCCCACCGGAGCCGTGCTGGCGGGTGCGCGCCTGGACCCGCCGGCCGGACCGCTCCGGCGCCTGAACTGGACGCGCGACGAGGCGGCCGAGGCCGCCTCGTCCGAGGACGACGTCGTCTACCGCTTCACTCGCGCGGATGGCAGCGCGCTCACCAAGCAGTGGATCCTGCCCAGCACTGCGCATGGTCATGATCTGCGCCTGCGCCTCCAGGTCAAGGGCGCGGGGACGGCCGCGCCGCTGCCCCTCAAGCTGCTGGTGAGCGGCGGGTTCTTGGCCGAGGAGCCCCAGGGCAGCATGATGGGCCTGCCCGCCGACACGCTCTGGCGCAAGACGAGCCAGCGGGACGTGACGCAGGGCAATCCCTTCGGCTTCGAGCCGCAGGAGCTCAAGACCGAGGGCCTCGAGGCCGACCCCCTCGCGCTGCTGGGCGTGCGCAGCCAGTACTTCCTGCTGGCGCTCTTCGCCGCCCCCGGGCGCCCCGCCCTGCCCGTCAAGCGCGTCTGGGCGACGGGCGAGGCGGGCTCGGCCCGCCCGGAGATGGAGAAGGCGCTGCTGGCCTTCTACGCCGCACGCTATGGGCGCGAGGCCGGCCCGGGCAAGGATCCCGAGCTGACGCGGCGCCTGCTGCACGGCCGCGACCAGACGCTCTACGCCTGGGCCGGGCTCGACCTGCCCACGGCACCCGAGGCCGGGGCGGTCGAGATGGCCTTCTACGTCGGCCCGATGTCGCGCGAGGAGCTGCGCGCCGACGGCAACGAGCCGCTGGCCTCGCTGATCACCTACCCGGGAGCCTTCGACTGGCTCGCCAACCTGCTGCTGTGGATCTACGACTTCTGGCGCGGGCTCTTCGGCAGCGTGGGCCTGGCGGTGATCCTGATGACGCTCACCGTGCGCGGCGGCCTGATGCCGCTCTCGATCCGCAACCAGCTGGGCATGCGACGCTACGGACGCAAGGTCGCCAAGATCAAGCCCAAGGTCAAGCAGCTCCAGGAACGCTACGCCAACAA
>JANOFW010000435.1:0-8863 GCA_031413835.1 Planctomycetia bacterium | reverse complement strand
CACGTAGTTGCGTGCGAACAACTCCCAAGGACCCTCGAGGAACTCGCGCGCCACCGTGCCCCGGAGCGCCACGCAGGGGCGCGTGTCGCCGCCGCTGCGTACCTCCGCCTTGAGCAGCCAAGCGCCGTCGTCCGGGTGCGGAGCGATCCAGGTAGTGCGCTTGGCCGACAGGCCCTGCACCTCCCAGGTGCCCGTCCCCGGGCCGTCGATCAGGAACGCGCGCAAGGCACCGGCCCGGTCCGCCGCTCGACCGCAGGCCCCGAAGAGCAGCGGGAGGCACAGGCACGCGAGCAGTGCGCGCGCGGCGAGCCGCCGACGGGCGCTCGGAGGGCAGGGAGCGAGCCGGTCAGGAGCGCGACGCCCGCCGGGACCGATCAACGATCGCTCCTGCTCCCGCCTCCGGGAGCCACGGCGACCACGGAGCCAGCCAGCTGGTCGAAGGTCTCCAGCCCGTGGAACAGGGGCACGCTGGGATCGTCGACGACGTGCAGGCTGGCGAATGCGTGGAGGCTGGCGAACGTGGCACCGGGGTGGGCCTGGCCCTGCGCGCTCGTCTCGCCGCGAGAGCCTGCCAGGCTGGCCACGCCCAGGGCGAGCAGCAGGGCCGCCGCCACCGCCAACGACACGCGCCAGCGCCGGTGGCTACTCTGCGAACCTTCGGCCCAGGAAAGGCTGGAGCCGATGTGCTCCTCAGGGAGGTCGTGCTCCTCAGGGAGGTCGAGGCAGCGCATCCCGAGCTCTTCGGGCAGGCCGGCCCGCGCAAGGGCCGCGACGCGCTCGGCCAGGGCCCGTTCGGAGGGGCCCAGATCGGGCGCCAGACGGCCCGGGCGGGGCGCAGGGCTGGAGCAGGGGGAGGGGGGCAGGTGGCTCACGGGGTCTCAGCCTAGGGACGCCTCTGCCGCGTGCCAGGTTCCGATCTCCGGCGCCCGCCCTCTACGCACCCAAGCCTCGCAATGCTTGACGCTTGCGCCCCCCGGCCTACCCTCGGCCCTTCGCCTCCGGAGCGGCCTCGAACGGCCACGGTAGCGGCTCTCCTGGGCCGCCGCCGAGCCTCGAGGCCCCGTCCCCCCAGCTCTGCTCCCCCCCGCCTCGCCCCGCGCATCCTCCAGAAAGCAAAGCCATGCCCATCATGATCCACAAGGGCATCCTCGGCACGAAGCTGGGGATGAGCCGCCTGTTCCAGGAGAACGGCGATGCCGTGACCTGCACCCTGGTCTCGGCCGGCCCGTGCACGGTGATCCAGCGCAAGACGGCGGCCACGGACGGCTACGAGGCCATCCAGATCGGCTACCGTCCGCGGCGCGAGAAGCTGATCACCAAGCCCCTGCGCGGGCACTTCAAGAAGGCCAAGAGCGAAGGCCTGCGCTTCCTGCGCGAGGTGCGCCTGAGCGCTGACGCCGTGGACGTGCCCGAGGTGGGCGCCAAGGTCACCTGCGACATCTTCGCCGTCGGCGACTACGTGGACGTGGTGGGCACCATGAAGGGTCGCGGTCACGCCGGCGTGGTCCGCCGCCACCACTTCTCCACCTTCCCCGAGTCGCACGGCAACCACTACTTCTGGCGTCACGGCGGCTCAATCGGCTGCCGCAAGCCCGAGCACACGATTCGCGGCATGCGCATGGCCGGTCAGATGGGCAATGCGCCGCGCACGGTGCAGAACCTCGAGATCCTCAAGGTGGACGCCGAGAAGAACCTGCTCTACGTCAAGGGTGCGATCCCCGGCCCCCAGCAGGGCCTGGTGCTGGTTCGTCAGGCGAAGAAGCGCCCGCCCGGGGCGGCCAAGAAGAAGTAGGGCTGCACGCTGCAGCGCGCCGCGCGCGGGGGCGCCTCAGAGCGTTCCCAGCAGTCGCGTGCGAACGTAGTTCGCGCCCTTCGTGGTCAGCGTCCACGTGCCGGACTCCTCGCCGGGCTGCAGGAACCGCAGCCGCTCGAACAGATCGGCATAGAGCCGAGCGGCCTCGCGCGGCGGCTCCAGGCCGAGCGCGCGGAAGCAGGACTCGATCTCGGTCTCTCGGACGCGGTCCTTCTTCTCGTAGTTCCACAGGTAGAAGGCGAAGGCCAGGATCTGCCGATCCGGCTCGCCCGCCTCGGGCCCCAGCTTCTGGATGAACGCCCCGAACTCCGGCGACGTCGGGCGGTAGCCCCGCGGGACCGCTATGGAAGGGGGAGCGGCGGCTTCGGCGGCGACCGGGGGGCTGGCAGCGGCAGCGCTGCGCTCGGGTGCCACGCGCTGCTGCGCCGTCCGGGCGGCCGTCGCCCGCACCTGCGGCTCGCGCCCAGGGTAGGGAGCCACGTTCACCAGGAGTGGATCGATCACGCGCTCGAAGAACGCGAGAGACCCGCTGTACTCCAACGAGAAGCGCCTGAGCTTCAACGCGACACGGATGTCAGGCATGGAGACCTCGGGACGCCATGGATCGACCACATCGAACACACACGCGCCGAACTCGCTCGGCGCCGGCCCAGGGCAGGTCGCCCGGCTGCCGGTGCGACGCGGGCCGAACTCTACCCCGGCGTTCGTAGGTCCGTAGCACCGACCGCCGGGTGTTGTCCAAGCCTGACGCCCCAGCAGGCGGTCGGGGCGCTGGCTGGGGTGCGGAGGGCCGCCGCGGAGGACGACGTGTAGTCTTTCTACATGAGGACGACGCGGTGGCCCGAGCGCCCCCAGTCCAGCGCCCCGAGGTGCCCCAGCTCGAGCTCCGGAAGTCCCCTGGGGACACCACCGACCGGCCAGGAGCATCCCGCAGAGTCGGGGTGACCCCGCCAGGGGCCCGGGGTAGTCGCTTGCTGGGCACGAACAGGGCGCCAACAACGACGGAAGAGCCCTGGATGCTTGCATTTGCGTCATTCCTCCCCGATGCTCCGCTGGGATGCCGTGCGCACGGGGCGCCACGGCTTGGAGCGTGACGTGAGCCAGCCCTGGCCCGAGATGCAGTCCAGCGCGAGACCCGGCGAGACGGTCCGCCAGATGCTGGACTACATCTGCTGGATCGCCCAGGACCTGCAATTGCTGGGGGCGCACGGCCCCGGCGAGGTGGCCACCTGGCGCCGTCAGGTGGGCATCGCCTACCGCGCGCTGGTGAATCCGATGATCCCAGGCTACGGGGACCCCTACCCCCCCGACGTTCCGCCCGCGCGCTCTCCGGGCCTCTGGCCCGACGTGGCCGCCCACGACATCCCGGGCATGACCTTGCGTCATCAGCTGGTGGTGATCGGCATGCTGGCCGACCAGAGCCGCGGGGGCGCGGGGGCGCGCGCACGACCCGAGCTGCTCCAGGACCTTGAGATGCGCATCGCGCGCGCGCGCACGGCGCTCGATCACGGCCCCGGGCGCCCGTTGCCCGCGGCGGCGCGCACCGAGCCCTCCAAGACCCTCATCGCGGCGGCGAACGCGGAGGAGAAGGCGATCCGCGAGCACGCCCGACGCCACACGCGCCAGGTTCGCCAGCTGCTGCGCACGGCCAGGAGCGGCGCGAAGCGCGCGCCGGCCAAGGCGCCGCCCGCGAAGCCGGAGCGCGCCACCGCGCCCAGGCTCAAGCAGGGCACGAAAGCGACGAAGTCCGGCCCCAAGCGCGGCGCCGGGGGCCGGCGGCGCTAGCCTGGACTCCCGCCGCACGCCCGCGGCGGAGGCCCTACATGTCGCGCATCGTCCTGAGCTTCCTGTGGGTGGTGTGTGCCGTCCTCGCCGGCTGTTCCGGCGCTGGATCGGGACGTGCGGCGAGTCCCGCACAGCCCCCCCCGCGCGCGCAACGCGTCGGCGGCGGCGTCGCCTTCGTGGGCCGCGACCTGCCCTTGGAGCAGGTCCTGGCCCAGGCGCGAGCCAGCGGCCGACCGGCGATGCTCTACTTCGCCACGTCCTGGTGCGGCTACTGCCGGCTGTTCGATCAGCAGACCCTCTCCGACCCGGGCGTCGCGGCCCACATGGCGGGCTACACCAACGTGCGCTACAACGCCGAGAGCCCCACGGGGCGGGCGCTGGCCACGCGCTACGGGGTGCTGGGCTTCCCCACGCTCGTACGCGTGGACGCCACGGGCGCCAAGCAGGGCTTCTTCGAAGGCTACGACCCGCCTGCGGACTTCGTGCGGCGCATCCCGCGGCCCTGACCTGCGGGCGGGCTGGGGACTGGTGGCGATGGAGGGAGTCGAACCCTCATGGCCCGCAAAGGACCGGGGGTTTTTGAAACCCCTGCGTCTGCCGTTTCGCTACATCGCCATGGGCTGCCGCTGGCCCACTTCAGCCTATCTGGCGCGGGCCCCGGCGGCGGTCTTGGACCGGGACGCTCACGGCCTGACAACGGACTGACTCGGCAGTCCTCATGTAGGGACGCGCGGACGGCCGATGCTGGGGTGGGACCCTTCCCTGTCGAGACCTGGGAGCCGCTTGGCCACGCACCCTCCGCCGCTGTCCGAGGCCGCACGTCCCAGCGCAGGCGGAGCGGGGGAAGATGCGCCCGCACTGGCCGAGGCCCTGGGTCGGCTGCTGGTGTTCGCCTCCGTCTACTCACCCGACCACGTGCGCGTCACGAGCCTGGCCCGCCCTCTGGCCGAGGTCATCGCCCGCCGCGCGAGCGACGAGACGCCCTGCGTGATCTCGCTGACGGAGGACGGCCTGTTGGTGGACCAGGAAGAGGTCCCCGCCACCACCGTCGCCAAGCGTCATCTGCGCCGCGACCTCGCCAGCCTGAGCCTGTTCCAGGTGGACTTCTTCCGCACGATCACGGCCTCCGACCTGATCGAGTTCGCCAACATGCTGCGCATCACGACGCGGCGCGGGACGGGCCGGCGCACCTTCGAGGAGCCCTGCCTGCCGGGCCTGCCGCCCAGCATCGCCGCGCGCTTCAACGACTTCGGCACGCCCGAGTTCGGCACCGAGGAGAAGGGTGCGACCTGGGTCGGCGAGACGCTCGAGCCGCAGGCGACCCCCGAGACGGAGACCCCGGCCCAGATCGCCGCTGGTGAGGACTGGCAGCGTCTGACCCGGCGGCTCGTCACCGACCTGCTCGCCGTGATCGACTCCGGCGAGCCGGGCCTGGGGACAGACGGATCTGCGATCAGCGCAGCAGGAGCGAGCGAGCCGACGTCGGGCGCCGGTCAGGGCGGCGCCGCAGGCGGCAGCGCGGGATCGAGCACGGCCCCCGCCACGGGCAGCTCGGACGGCTCGGGAGCGGCTGGCCCTGGGGGCTCGGCGGGCGCGGCGACCGCCGCAGGCGCCGCGGGGCCCCACCGCGGCTCGGGTCGCAAGGGCGCGGAAGGGCTGGGGGGCGCGGGGGGAGGCTCCGCCGACGCCAGCGACAGCGCAACGGGTGGACCGGGAGGTAGGCGCCAGACGCCCGGCCGACGCGGCTCGCCGTCCACCACGCCCCGATCGCCGCAGGCTCCCGCGCCGGGCGGGGGCGACGGCCCGCCCTCTGGCGAAGAGGGACCGCTCGTGCCCCGCTGGCTGGGAACGCTCGCGGGGGCGGCCTCGGCAGGGGGCGTCACATCGGGCGGGCAGGCCGGTGGGCCGGGGGGCACCTCGCCCGTCCCGGGTCCGGGCCGCGGGGGCACGGCCAAGGGGCGCAACGTGGGGCGCCGCAGGGCCGGTGCGCCCGGCATCGCCCCCGAGGGCGGCTACCGGGCGCGCGGCAGCCGAGAGCGGGTGCGGGCGGTCGAGGAGGCGGTGCGCCGCGCCGTCGAACGCGCCATCGCCACCCATGGCGAGGTGCGCAGCGTGTCGCGCGTGGTCGAGGAGGCTCGCCGCCTGCTGCCCCTGCTGGCCCCCGAGCTGCCGCTGGAACGCATCCTGGACGGCATCCGCGAGGCGCTCGACGAGCACCTGCGCGACACCTTCCGCACGGAGGGCGGCGCCTCGTTCGACGCCGCCCGCCAGCCCGCGCGCGAGCCCGTCCCCTGCAAGCTGGAGCTGGCGGAGCTGCTCAAGCGCCTCAAGGAGGTCGTGCCGGCCCAGGCGGATCCGCCCCCCGCCCGCGCGCCCGACGCGGCCGAGCAGCTCTCGATCCTGCTCTACATGCTGGAGGAGGATCGTCGCCCCGGCGTGGTGGACGGCATCAAGGCGCGGCTCTACTCGCGGCTCTCGCGCGCTCTCGACGAGGAGGAGACGGCCGCGATGGGCGGATGGGTCGAGTCCCTGTGCGTCGGCGGCCGGCCTGTCGAGCTCGCCGACCGGCTCCTGCCCATGCTCTTCGAGCAGCTGCGACGGGCGGCGCCGGCGTGCACGATCGCGGTGCTCCTCCACGCGCTCCAGGCTCCGCGGCCGCCCGTCGTCCGCACGCTCTGGCCCCACCTCGCCGTGGAGCTGCTCTACGGGCTCGAGGGCGCGACGGAGCCGACGCGTGAGCAGGCCCTGGGGCGCATGGAGGAGGTGCCTTCCGACGTGCTGCGCGGCGAGGCCTCGCGCTTCGCGGTGCTGGTCGCGGCGGGACGCGGCCGCTTCTCGCCACGCTACCTGAACACGCCGCGACGCCGCCTGCGCTCCTTCCACGAGCTGCTCCTGGGGCTGCCCGACGCCGCGGATCTCGCCGGGCAGATCGTGGCGGCCTACCGCAGCGCCCCGCCCCCCAACTCGCCCGCGCGCGCGCTGGTGGCCATGCGCAGCGAAGAACACGCACAGAGGTACCTGCAGCGCGTGCTGCGCGAGGATCTGGATGGAGGCGAGTCGCAGGCGCTCAGGCGCATGGGCGCCGGCATCGTCGCGGCCGCGCTCCACGCCCTCACGCGGGCCGAGCGTCGCGCCCCGTGGGTCCCGGAGGCCATCCTGGCTCTCGACTCGCTGCGCACGCCCTACTCGTTGGAGGTCGTCGAGCGCATCCTGCGCTCCCGGCGCTTGCTGATCCTGTGGGAGTGGCCGGCGGCCTGCCGGCGAGCGGCGTACTCCGTACGGGCCTTCTTCCGCCTCGAGCAGGTGGCCGCGTCCGCGCGCGTCGCCCAGGGACCGACGCGATGATGTCCAACCTGGGCGAGCTGGTCAGCCTGCTGAGCACCGGCATCAGCCACGGCGCCGTCTACCACGGGGACCATCCCCGCGTACGGGCGGTGGCGGAGGACTTCGTACGCCTGCTCGCCGACAGCCTCGAGGAGGCCCACGAAGACGGGCTCTTCCTGGGCCTCGTGGACGGGCGCCTGGTGCACGACGGCCGGCCCCTGGTGGGCCCGTCGCTGATCGCCAAGCGCCTGATCGATGCGGGCACGCGGCTGCACAGCGGCGGCTTCCTGTTCCGCCGGAGCGTGAGCGCCGACGAGCTTACGCGCTTCTTCGCCCTCTGCGTGCTGCGCGTGCGCGGGCCGGTGAGCCTGGAGGAGTCGCGCCAGCTGTTCGTCTCCCAGGGGATCCGCGACATCGCGCCCTCGCCGCTCTACGGCGAGCCGGGCTGGCTGGGCGACCACTGGGATCGGCCCGTGGGCGGGCGCGCGACCCTGCAGGTGCACGACGCGCCGCCCCCGGCTCCGGACGCCGGTCCCGCCATGTCCCCGGGCGGAGCGTCGGGGACGCCCCACGGGGCCATCCCGACCTACCAGCGCATGTTCGAGATGGTGGAGGACGTGCATGCGGCCGGACACGACGACCGCGACGTGGACGCCTCCGCCTGCCGCGGCGTGGCCGAAAGCCTGTTCGGCTCGCTCTCCGAGCGTCCCGCCGACCTGATGCATCTCTCCCGCTACCCGGACTACGACAGCTACACCGTGGGACACTCCGTGCGCGTGTCGATCCTGGCCGTGCTGGTCGCGCAGCAGCTGCGCTACCCCACCGAGATGCTGGTCGAGATCGGCACGGCCGCCCTGCTGCACGACGCCGGCAAGGGCAAGATCCCCCACGAGATCCTCTACAAGCGCGGGTCGCTGGACCTGGAGGAGCGGCGGGTGATGTCCACCCACTCCGTGCTCGGGGCGGAGATCCTGATCCGCAGCCGCGACACGGGCCCCCTGAGCATCGCCGCCGCCTTCGGCCACCACATCCGCCACGACCGCCGCGGCTATCCTGCGGTGGGCCACTGGGCCCAGACCAGCAAGGTCACGGGCCTGATCCAGGTCTGCGACATGTTCGAGGCGCTGACGGCGGTGCGCCCCTACAAGCCCTGCCTCACGCCGCAGCGCGCCTACGAGATCATGCTGGAGGATCCCGGCGCGTTCGACCCCGCCGCCTTCGCGGCCCTCATCCGCACGCTGGGCCTCTACCCGCCGGGCAGCCGCGTGCTGCTCGACACCGGCGAGGAGGCCTTCGTGATCCGGCCGGGCCCGGACCCGACCCGGCCCCTGGTCCAGGTGACGCACGCCGCCGACCGCCAGGCCTTGCCCGCTGGCGACCGACGGCTCCTCGATCTGGGCACCGACCCCGAGTCGGCTCCCCACGTCACGCAGCTCCTGATCGACGACGTGCGCGAGGTGGTGGCCGACCCGCGCGAGTACTCCGAGCGCTCGCTCACCGTGGTCACGCAGCCTGCCCACGCCCACGACCACGGGCACAGCAATCCCGCTGCTGACGCCTGCGCGCACTGACCTGCGCGGGCGCTAGGCGAGCAGGGGGGAGAGATCGGCGGGAGGCGCCAGGTCGAGCGGGGCCGCGCCACGGCGAAAGAGGCGGGCCGGAGCGCCCAGCAGGCTCGCGCGCCCGGCCTCGACGCGCAGCAGACCGCCTTCGGCGATGGCCAGGACGGGTCGCTCGTTCTCCTCGAGGAACTCGCGCAGCCGATCGTCGCGCGTCTCGCCGCCGTAGGGCAGGAAGCCCTCGCCGTGGCGCACGTGGATCGGCCCGTCGAACCAGTGCGGGTTGATCTGGAAGGGGACCAGGCCGAGCGCGTCGAGCGACACCGGCTGCACGATCGGCATGTCGTTGGTCGTCCGGATGGTCGGGCAGGCCAGGTTGGTG
>JANOFW010000434.1:0-2210 GCA_031413835.1 Planctomycetia bacterium | reverse complement strand
CGCCCCCCCCCCCCGGGGCCCCCCCCGCGGCCGGGGGGGGGGGGGGGGGGGGGCCCCCCCCCCGGGGGGGGGGGGCCGCAGGGTGGCCGAGCCGCCGCTCCCGCGCGCCGCCCTGGAAGTCTAGGGGGAGGCCTGGGGCGGCCCCAGGATTCATGCCCTAAGTCGTGGATCCAGAGGGTCTTGGCGCGGCGGGTGATCGTGCGGCGCCGCGTGGCGGTTCCGGTTGACCGTCGCCTGGGTTGGGGGTATCTCGGGCCTCGCTTCCTCGCCCCCTGACGTCGCTCGAGGGTGGCCTCCCGCCCCCGGGCAAGGAGGTCTGCATGGCGCATCGCCCCGAAGAAGTACGCAACCTGGCCCTGATCGGCGCCGGCGGGGCCGGGAAGACCACCCTGCTCGAGGGCTTGCTCTCGCTGGCCAAGGTGACCGCGCGCAAGGGCTCCGTGCCGGAGCGCAGCACGTTCTCGGACCACGACCCCGACGAGAAGGACCGCGGCCACTCGCTCTTCTGCACGGTTGCGCACCTCCCCTGGGAGGGCAAGCGCCTCCAGATCATCGACACGCCCGGGTCGATCGACTTCCTGGGCGAACCGGCGATGGCGCTGGCGGCGGTGGAGACGGCCGTGCTGTGCGTGAACGCCCACGACGGCGTCACCACCTCCGCGCGCAAGCTGGTGCGCATGGCGCAGGCCGCGGGGCTGCCGATCGCCGTGCTCATCACGCGTATCGAGGGCGAGAACATCGACGCCGACAAGATCTACGGCCAGCTCACCGAGCTCTTTGGCGAGCGCGCCGTGCCGATCAACCTGCCGGACCGCTTCGGGCCGGGCGTCTCGGCGGTGATCGACGTCTTCGGGCCGACGCTGCCCGCCGACCTGGCCGAGCAGGCCGCCCTCTACCGCCAGCAGGCCACCGACCGCATCGTGGAGTGCGACGAGGCGCTGCTGGAACGCTATCTCTCCGAGGGCAAGGTCGCGCTCCCGGACCTCGAGGCCGTCTACCCGCGCGCCCTGCGCCAGGGCAACATCGTGCCGGTGCCGCACGTGAGCGCCGAGAAGGACGTGGGGCTGAGGAAGTTCCTCTCCTTCGTCGCGCACGACTGCCCCAAGCCCTCGCGCGTGGTGCTGCGCAAGGCGCTCGACCCGCAGGGCAACGAGGTCAAGGTCGATCCCGCAGGGCCCTTCGCCGCGCAGGTCTGGAAGGTCGTGGTGGACCCGCACGTGGGCAAGGTGGCCTGGCTGCGCGTCTGGGGCGGCACGCTCCAGAGCAAGACCCAGCTGGTGGTCCACCGCACGGGCAAGACCGAGCGCATCGGCGACCTGCTCGAGATCCAGGGCAAGGACCTGAAGGCGGTGCCCTCGGCCTCGGCCGGCGACCTCGTGGCCGTAGCCAAGCTGGAAGACATCCGCATCGGCGACACGGTCACCGAGGCGCCCGTCGGCTGGGCCTTCGCCCCGCTTCAGACGCCCGTGCCCAAGGTGACCCTGGCCGTGGCCCCCAAGAACCGGAACGACGAGGCCAAGCTGTTCCCCGAGCTGCACAAGATCGCCGAAGGCGACCCCACCTTCGTCGCCGAGCGCGAGGCGGCCACGGGCGAGCTGGTGGTGCGCGGGCTCTCGCCGCTGCACATCGACGTGCACTTGAAGCGCCTGGCGCGCAAGAAGGTCGAGTCCGTCACCCACCCGCCGCGCGTGCCCTACCTCGAGACCATCTCCGCCAAGGGCGCGGGCATGTTCAAGCACAAGAAGCAGTCGGGCGGCCGGGGGCAGTTCGCCGAGGTGCATCTGAGGGTCGAGCCGCTGCCCCGCGGCCAAGGCTTCGAGTTCGTGGACGATGTCGTGGGCGGCACGATCCCGCGCCAGTTCATCCCCGCCGTGGAGAAGGGCGTCGAGGAGATGCGCCCCAAGGGCATCTTCGCCGGCTACCCCTTCGTGGACGTGCGCGCGATCGTGCACTTCGGCAAGTTCCACGACGTGGACAGCGACGAGCATTCCTTCAAGCTGGCCGCCGCCCAGGCCTTCAAGGCCGCCGTCCTGGAGGCGCGCCCCGCGCTGCTCGAGCCGCTCATGGACGTGGAGATCGAGGTGCCCTCGCGCTTCCTGGGCGACATCTCGGGCGACCTCAACAGCCGCCGGGGCCGCATCGTGGGCATGACCCAGGCCGGCGACACGAGCGTCATCCAGGCGCAGGTGCCGCTCTCCGAGATGATGCAG
>JANOFW010000433.1:0-2746 GCA_031413835.1 Planctomycetia bacterium | reverse complement strand
CGTCAACAAGACCTCGGGTGCCGAACACGAGGCGTTGCAGGCGCAACTCCTCCGCTCCGGTGTTACGGAGCCCGCTCTGCAGGCGGTCCACACTGGTACGCCACTCCACATGCTGGTCTGGCTCGATGAGCCAGCCACCTCGTGTCGCAGCGCTAGCAAGGCAGCCGACCACGCTGTCGCCGCTCGCGCCAAGAAAGGCACTCCGCTCCGCGTCATACCAGGCGTCACCCGCCGAGGCCACTCGCTACCTCCTGTCGTACCTCGACTGCCGTCCCGAGTGGACCGCAGTCTATCCGACGCGAGCCAGAGCGCAGATGGGCGTTCCTGGCCCCGCAAGGCTCGTGCATGTGTCGAGCCACTTCCGTAGGCGCATGACCAACGCACTGCGCGAGGTCGGGAGCGCCAAGGAAGCCGCCCTTGGCCACGCCACGCAGTTCCCTCGTGGGCGAGAGTGCTGGACCCGAGGCCTCGCCCGAGCAACCGTCCGGCGCTGCGTCGCTAGAACTTGGCGGTTCCCGGACCGCCTCGCAAACGTGGCGCGCAGCCTTCAGCGCTTGCTGGCGGGCGACGCTATGCTCCTGGCATGCCCTCGCACGCGCGCGTCGCCCGGTTCCTCGCCCTCAGCGGCCTGCTCGGCGCCATGGCGGTAGCACCGGCCGGCGCCGAACCCCCGGCCACGCTCAAGGTGCCCGTCGGCCTCCCCGTCGGCATGGACGGCTTCCCGGTGGTGGCCGAATGGGCGGACGCTGTCGAGGTCCCTGGCGGCGAGGGGGTCGGGCGGCTCCGGGTCAAGCAGAGCCGGGGCACCCTGCTGCTGACGTACGAGTCGGAGAGGGCGTGGGTGCGGGGCACGCACTTGATGGTGGTGACGTGCCCGGACTGGCCGGAGGCGCATGCGGGGTCGGCGGGGGCCGTGCACGTGGACTTCGAGCCGTTGGAGCATGCGAGGCCGCACCTGATGGTGCAGAAGATGGGCGAGCAGGGGCCGAGCCCGCTCGTGGGGCAGGCGCTGGTGCGGGCGCGGACGGGGGGTCGACGGACCACGCTGGAGATTGCACTGAGGCTCCCGGCGTTGGGGGTGACGGGGGCCAAGCCGCCGGGGCTGAGGATGGCGGTGGCGCTGCTGCGCGGGCTGGAGGACGGAAACCCCACGTGGCCGCAGGGGCTCGACATTGCGGCCAGCACGAAGGGTGCGCCCAAAGATCTGATCGAAAGCGGCCGCTGGACGCGCCTCTCGGGGTGGGTGGATCCCGATGGGCCCGGGGCGTGGTCGGCGCGGGATTGGGAGGGATGGCAGGCCGACGACAAGGAACTGACGGAGAAGGGCTTGGCGGCGCACGCCAAGGGCATGCTGATCACGGAGGAGGGCGGCAGGAAGCTCGAGAAGCAGGATCGCGACGTCAAGGCCGAGCTGCTCGATGTGTTCGAGTGGATCGCGCAGAGGGAGCCGCTGCACCCCTACGACCTGCTGGTCAAGGGGCAGGCGCTGCGGCACCTGAACCGCCACGAGGAGGCTCTGGCTTGCTTCGAAGCGCTGGCGCTGGAGCGCCAGAGCGACTTCGGACCGACGGCGCTGGGTGAGCGCGCCATCACCCTGGAGCGGCGCGAGCGCTACGAGGAGGCGGCCGTGGTCTGGCGCGCGCTCGACGCGATCACGACGGGCCAGAACAAGGGTCGCTACGCGCGGCTGGCGGATCTTGCCGAGCAGCAGGTGGCCCTGCGCGACGCCGAACGTGCGGCGCGCGCGGCCGACGACCAGGACGACGCGCTGCCCCTGATCGAGCTCACGACGACCCACGGCGTGGCGCTCGTGCGCCTGCATGCGAAGGACGTCCCGCTGGCCGTGGCCCACTTCGTCAAGCTCGCGGAGAGCCCCGGCAAGCTCGGCGGGCGCTTCTACGATGGCACGCTCTTCCACCGCGTGCTGGGTGACTACCTCGCGCAGGGGGGCGACCCCCGCACCAAGAACGGCGACTGCGACCAGGAGCTGGCCGGGCCGGCCAGCACCACGATCGAGCTCGAGACCAACGCGCGCCACGGCTACTGGCGCGGGGCCGTGGCCTTCGCGCGGGCCGCCAAGCCGGAGAACGCGAGCCAGTTCTTCGTGCTGCTCTCCCCGCGGGCCTCGCTGGCGGAGGAGAAGTACACCGTCTTCGGCCACGTCGTGGCCGGGATCGAATCCCTCGATCGGCTGGAGCGCTGCGACGAGCTCAAGGCCGTGCGCGTGCTGCGGCCGGGCCCGCCGCCGGCCGACGCCCCCGCGGCCCCCCGATGAAGGCGCCCCGTCGCTGCGCGCACGCCGCGCCCGACGTTCTGACAGGGATGTCGCGCCGCAGGAACAGGCCGGGACGGCTGCTGGCGCTGGCACTGATCGGAGGCTTGTTGGGGGGGGCCGGGGGGGCGCGGCCGCTCGCGGCTGACGAACCGCCCGCCGTCGCCGCCGACCTCGCCCCCCTGCTGGCGGCCTACGGCAGCCTGACCGGCAAGCGCGACGAGGCCGGCTACGCCGCCCAGCGCACGATCCTCGAGCGCATCTCGGACCTGCGCCGCCCCGAGGCCCAGCGCGCGCTCAAGACGCTGCTCGACGAGGTCGGCCGCGGCGACCGGCGCAGCGCCGCGCTGCTGCTCGGCGCCTGGGTCAGGCGCGGCAGCCCCGCCAACCTCGACGGGGCCGTCACCTGGATGGAGCGCACCCACGACCCGCGCCTGCTGAGTCTGCTGCATCACGTGGCGGGCGGGGCGCTCG
>JANOFW010000432.1:0-11643 GCA_031413835.1 Planctomycetia bacterium | reverse complement strand
CGTGCTCGACCGCACCCACCTCCAAGCCGGCGTCGGCGCCGCGGCCGCTGCGCTGCAGGAGGTAGGCCCTCCCCCAGCGCCAGACCGGCTCCGCCAGGCCGCGACGATGCGCGGCGTCGATCGCGTCCAGCCGCTCGCCGTAGGGCACCTCGGGGAGCAGGGCCGCGAGCACGGCGGGGGCGGGATCCGTGGGGCGCTCGAGCGCCGCGGCGGCCAGCCTCGATCCCAGGGCGTCGCGGGTCTCCCCGTTGAGCCGCTGCAGGAGGCCGTCGCCAAACCAGGCCTGTTCCGCGAGCCTCGCCCCCGCGTACCGGATCGTGTCGTCGTAGGCGATCCGCGCGCGCGCCGCGTCGGAGCGGGACGCGGCGCTCAGCGCCGCGCCCGTGACGCCACCGGCCAGCAGCAGGGCGGACACCGCCAGCGCCGGCTTGCGGTGGCGCTTGAGCGCGCGCAACGCGCGCACGGCGAGGCTGGCGCGTCGGGCCTGGATGCCCAGGCCCTCGGCGAAGTGCGTCAGGTCGTGGGCCATGTCGGCCGCCGTGCGGTAGCGCCGCTCGGGGTCGCGCTCCAGCGCCTTCATCAGGATCGTCTCGAGGTCGCGTGGGATGCGGCGCTCGAACGCGCGCGGGGAAGGCGGGCCGCCCCGCAGGATCCTGGGCAGCAGCTCCTCGGGGCGCCCGCGGAAAGGCGGGCGCAGCGTGAGCAGCTCGTAGAGCGTGGCGCCCAGCGAGTAGACGTCGGTGCGCGCGTCGAGCGCCGCGCCGCCGCCGCGCACCTGCTCGGGACTCATGTAGGCAGGAGTTCCGAGCACGGCGCCGGTGAGCGTCACGGTCGGGAGCTCCCCTTCCATGCGCGCCAGGCCGAAGTCGGTCAGCTTGAGCGTGCCGTCGTCGTCCAGGATCAGGTTGGAGGGTTTCACGTCGCGGTGGACGACGTTCGCCAGATGCGCCGCGTGCAGGGCCTCGGCCACGCCTGCGAAGGCGCGCGCGACGCGCACGTAGAATGCGTGACCGCCGCTGGACGACCCGAGCCCGCTCGAAGGCGGAGGCGGCGTCCCCTCAGCCGGCCCCGCGCCCAGGCGGCGCAGGTCGGAGCAGATATCGGCCAGCGTGCGCCCCTTCACCAGCTCCATGGCGTAGAACCAGCAGCCCGACGCCTCCCCCATGGCGAAGACGGGCACGATGTTGGTGTGGTGCAGGCGCCCGGCCGCCTGGGCCTCGCGCCGGAAGCGCTCGACGGCCTGCGGGTGCAGCGTCACGGCCGGGTGCAGCACCTTGAGCGCGACCTTCCTGCGCATCGAGACCTGCTCGGCCTCGTAGACGATGCCCATGCCACCGCGGCCGAGCTCGCCGAGGATCCGGAAGTCGCCCAGCACGCGCGGGGCCTCCACGACCTCGTCCGGGAACGCGAGCGTGAGCAGCCGCTCAGCGAGCAGGTGCTCGGCGAGGTCGCCCGCCAAGTCGAGGTGGGCCGCCAGGAACTGCTGGCTGTCCGCGGCGGGGTCGGCCTGGCGGCGCTCGCGCCACTCGGCCAGCGCGTCGTGGATGCGCTCGTCGCGGGAGGGGTCACGCATCGGTCACGCCCCCGCGCTCCTCGTGCAGCCGCTTGGTGAACGCGGCGAGCGCGCGGCCGTAGAGCTTGCGGATCGCCTCGTTCGTGCGCCCCAGGCGATGGCCCGCCTCGACGAAGGTCATCTCCTGCGCGCCGACGAGGTGCAGCACCTCGCGGTAGTCGTCGGGCAGACGCCGCATGGCGCGCAGCACCACATCACGCAGCTCGCTCGCCATGGCCACCTCGCTGGGCGAGGGGCCGCGGCCCGCCAGCTGACCGTCCTCAGCGCGCTCGGCCCCCACCGCCTCGCGGCCCGCGTCGCGCATGGCCACACCCGTGTAGCGCCGCACGGCCTCGAGCGCCTTGTTCTCGGCGATGCGCAGCAGCCAGGCGCGCACTGAGCCCTCGCCCCGCGGGCGGAACCCCGGGCAGCCGTCGTAGGCCGCCAACCGGGCCTCTTGGAGCAGGTCGGAGACCGAGACCTTGCTGCGCAGCCTGGGCGAGATCATGCGCGCCAGCCGGACCCGGAGCAGCGGCTCGTGACGGCCGAAAAGCGTCTCGAAGGCCTGCTCGTCGCCCGCGGCCGTGCGTTCGACCAGCGCCTCGTCCGTCAGGGTTCGATGGGCTCCCATGCGTGTGCATTGCAGATCGTAGCCCGAAGCGGTCGGTTGCGGCGCGGGCACCTGCTCCGCGCGCGCCGTCAGGGAGCGGCGGAGGCTCCTGGGGGACTCGCTCTCGCTAGTCATCCTGCCGGATGATGTGCGGCCGCACCATGATGAGCAGCTCGGAGGCGTTGCGGGCCTCCTGGCGGGCACGTGCGCTGAAAGCGATGTTCGAGAGCGCCACGATGCGCAGGTTGCGGACCTCGGGGCTGCTGAGATCGCCCACCTCCTCGCGCAAGCCCAAGGCGTCGGCCGACCAGTCGAGCATGCCGTAGGCGGGCACCGTCAGCGAGGGCAGCACGTACTCCGTGCCCTCGGTCTGGGTGAAGGCGCGCAGGTTCACCGTCATCGGACCGCCGGTCGGGTTCGAGATCTGGATGAAGTTGAGGATGCCGCCGGCCGTGGTGGTCTGCGACTCGCTGATGAGCACGCTGTTGGTGTGGCGACGCGCGTGGGGGCGCACGCGCATGGCGAAATCGAGGGCCAGCGGGTCGAACTGGCGCGCCGTCAGGAAGGCGCCTTCGCTGATTGAAAGCGCCATGCGGAAGCGCGTCAGGCCGCCGGCGGCGAAGACGTCGCCGAAGAAGTCGGCGAAGGGATGCACCTCCCCGAGCGTCATCCCCACCGTGTTGGGGACGTTGCTGGCGTATAGGCGCGTCTGCCGCGGGAGCAGGTTCACCGTGCGCGGCGTGACTTTGATGGGCGCGCCGCTGAAGTCGCGGATCGAGGTGATCGTGAACGAGGTCGGCGCGTCGGAGACGTTGCTGGCGACGATGTCGAAGTCGTGGTAGTTGCCCTCGGCGTCCTTGCCGAAGTCGAGGATCAGGTCGGCGGTGGAGAACGCGCCGGCATCGAGCAGGCGACGCTGGTCGTCCACGTCGAGCACGATGTCGTTGTCGTCGTGCGTGGCCAGGCTGAAGGCGAAGTCGGTGCCGGGAGGCGCGGTCTGCACCCCGGGCACGGGCACCACGCTCAGGTGCCCCACCGACCCGAGCGGCACCGGGACCACCAACGTGCTCTGCGTGCCCACGAGGATCGGTCCGCCGGTGAGCAGCGTGGCCGTTCCGTCCGTCGCATGGAAGGTGAACAGGAAGTCGGCCGCCGTTGCCGCGGGCACGACACCGATCGTGCTCGCGTTCAAGAACAGCACCTTGTCGGTCAGCGTGTGGATCGGGATCGCGCTCTGCACGCTGGCGAGCACCGCGGCGCCGACGGCCTCCTCGTCGGGGCCCGAACGCTCCGTCAGCAGGTAGGGCTCCACCAGGCCCGCCGTGGGCGCCATGGTCTCGACCAGCAGCCAGTCGTCCGTCGCCGCGACCGGGATCCTCAGCTCGCCCAGGGCCGGCACCGTGAACGGCGAGCCGAGCAGCGGACTGAGCAGCCCCGTGCTCACATCCACGGTGGCGGCCGAGCCCGAGAGGTTGCGCAGCGCCAGCGTCTTGTTCGTGCCGTCGTCGAACCCCGGCAGGGCCAGCCTGATGGGGCCCAAGATCGACGCGATCGTGTTGCCTCCCACGCCGGCGGTGCCGCACGCGCCCAGGGCCAGCAGAGCCGTCAGGCTGAGAAGTCGTGAGATCCGGGGCATGCGAGCTCCTCCCGCTGGACCCGCCGCCCTGCCAAGGTGCGTGCCCAACCTGTCCACTCTCCCATCGGAATGGAACCCCGGCAACCGCAGCCAAGGATCCGGTTGGCGCGAATCCGACGCTCTCCACCATCCAGGGGGCCGCGGGGGCGGCCCGCCCGGGCTCTTCCGACCGATCGGTCGGTCTCGAAATCAGGATCTACCCCCTTGATGTTCGTCTTTTGTTCGTATATCCTTCGGGTGTGCGGCCTCCGGGCCGACGACCCCCACCCAGCCCCCATGTGCCCGACCCCCACCCTCCTGCTGCCTCCCACCCTGCTCGCGCCCGTCTCGCCCGGGCTCGGGTCGGCGAGCCCGGGGGTTGCGAGCCTACGGGTGCTGCGCACCCTCGCTCTCGTAGACCTCGACGCCTTCTACGTCTCCGTCGAACGGCGGCGGGATCCCACGCTGGTGGGCCGACCCGTGGTGGTGGGCGGAGCGCCCCATGAGCGAGGAGTGGTGTCGTGCGCCTCCTACGAAGCGCGCGGCCACGGCGTGCACGCGGCCATGCCGCTGGCCGAGGCCGCGGCGCTCCTGCCCGCGCGCTGCCCCGCCTGCGTGCGCCGGCAGGCCCAGCACCCAACATCAAGCGGCCCCGCAACAAGCAGCGACAGCGGTGGGTGGCGTCCCAATTTGAACTCTGGAGATCGTGCTGGGGCACTTCGGAGCGCTGGCTGGGGTGCGGAGGGCCGCCGCGGAGGACGACGTGTAGTCTTCCTACATAAGGACGACGCGGGGGCCCGAGCCGCGAGCCGCGCTTGCCGCGGCTCGCCAGCCACGGCGGCAGTCCAGCGCTCCGACTGCGGCTGTCCGGTGTTCCTGCACGGTGACCACGCCGCCTACGCCCAGGCCTCGCGCCAGGTGATGGAGGTGCTCGAGAGCTTCACGCCGGCGCTCGAGACCGTCTCGCTCGACGAGGCCTACCTCGACCTCACCGGCTGCGAACGTCACCACCGCTCGTGGACGGCGGCGGCGCAGTCGCTGCGCGAGGCCGTGCTCGCGGCCACGGGCCTGTCCGTGAGCGTGGGCATCGGCGGCACGCGGGCCGTGGCCAAGGTGGCCGCCGCGCTGGCCAAGCCCGCCGGCATCGTGGTGGTACGGCCGGGCGAGGAGCGCGCCTTCCTGGCGGCCCTGCCCCTGGAGCATCTGCCCGGGATCGGCGAGAAGACGCGTGCCCAGCTCGAACGCTTCAACCTGCGCAGCATCGGCGACCTGGCAGCCATGCCCGACGGCCTGCTCGAGGCCACCTTCGGTCGGATGGGTCCCGCGCTCGCCCGCCGCGCGCGCGGCCAGGAAGACGACGGCGGAGCGCGGGTTGGAACCCGCACGCCCAAGACGCGCTCGATCTCGCGCGACACGACCTTCGCCGCCGACACCGACGACCCGCAGGTGGTGGACGGCACGCTCTCCCACCTGGCGCAACGTGCGGCGCGGGCGCTGCGCGCCGCGGGCCTGTGTGCGCGCGCGGTGGGCGTGCGCCTGCGCTACAGCGACTTCGACACCGTCGAGACCCGCCAGCGCCTCCCGGCCCCCACCGACCTCGACCACGAGATCCTCGAGCGCGTGCGGGCGTTGTGGCCCGCGCGCTGGACCCGGCGCGTGCGCTTGCGACTCGTGGGCGTGGTGCTCCACGACCTGGTCGAGGCGGGCGAGCGTCAGCTCAATCTCGGGCTCTGTATGCCTGACGCGCCGCGACAAGCGCGGCGCGAGCCTCCTGACGCGCCGCTGCCCACCGCCCTGGGCGAGACGCTCGCGGCGTACGCCCCTCGCTCCCACTTGGGGCCCGAGGAGGCGCGCGTGCTCGATTGCGCCGTCGATCGTGCCGTCGATGCCATCCGCGACCGCCACGGCTTCGGAGCTCTCGTACGTGGTCGGGCCATCGCTCTACTCGGGTTTGCTCGCGCGCCACGACAAGCGCGGCGCGAGCTCCCCACGCACGCCGCTGCCCGTTGAGCGCCTCTCGCATGCAGATCGGTCGCTCATGCTCTCCCCCGACGTTCCCTCTTCTGCTCCCCTACTAGAACGAACGAACCGCCCGCAGGGCGGCTCGTTCGTTCACTTGAATGTTCACTCGGGGTTCTCGCTCGGGGGCGGCACGCTCACGGTCGAGACGCTGGTGGCGCGCGCTGCGGCCGACGGCCATGGCACGCTGGCCCTGACCGACACCGACGCCTGCTACGGGCTGCCGGCCTTCCAGGTGGCCTGCGACGCGGTGCACGTGAAGGCGATCCACGGTGTCGAGTTGACTGACGCGCCTCGGCGGGAGCGCGCGGTGGTGCTGGTGGAGGACGCGCGCGGCTACGCCAACCTCTGCCGGCTGGTGACGGCGCGCCGGCTCGACGAGCGCTTCGCGCTGGTGGACGCGCTGCGCCGGCACGCCGAGGGGCTGATCGTGCTCACACCCTCGCCCTGGCTGCTCAAGCACCTGTCCGCCGAGCTGCCCGCGGGGCGCCTCTACGCCGAGGTCCTGCCCCACGGCGAGGCGCGCGCGGGCACGCCAGCGCGCCGCGAGCTGCTCGAGACGGCCCGCGCGCTGGGCCGCCCGCTGGTGGCCACGCTACGCGCCTTCCTCGACCGGCCCGAGCGCCACGCGCTCCACCGCCTGCGCCTGGCCATCGCGCACCTGAAGTTCCTGCGCGAGATCGTCCCCGGGGCCACGGGCCGCGACGGCGCGCCCCTCGACCTGGTGAGCCCGCGCGCCACGCTGCTGACGGCCGAGGAGGCCGCCCGCAGCTTTCGCGACCTGCCCGAGGCGATCGAGGCCACGCGCGCCATCGCCGAGCGCTGCACGTTCCGCTTCGAGAAGCCCGCGCGTCCGCGCCTGCCGCTGCTCGACCTCGCGGCCACGGCGGCCGATCCCTCCGAGGCCCAGGAGGCGGCCTACGCCCAGCTGGCCGCGCTGGGCCTCGCGGGGCTCACCCGGCGCTACGGACGCATCCGCGCCGACGCCTTGGCGCGGCTCGAACGTGAGCTGCGCGTGATCCGCGACCGGGGCTTCGCCGACTACTTCCTGATCGTCCACGGCTTGGCCGTCTTCGCCCGGGAGCGCGGCATCCCCTGCGTGGGCCGCGGCTCGGCCGCCTCCTCGCTCACGGCCTACGCGCTGGGGCTCACCTCGGTGGACCCGCTGCGCTTCGACCTGCCCTTCGAGCGCTTCCTCTCGCCCGCGCGCCGCGACTGCCCCGACATCGACCTCGACCTCGACTGGCGCGGCCGCGACGCCGTCATCGAGCACGCCTACGCCACCTACGGGGCGGACCGCGTCGCCATGATCTCCACCCACGTCACCTTCCAGGCGCGCGCCGCCGTGCGCGAGACGGCGCGCACGCTGGGGCTGGCGCCCGAGGCGATCGACCGGCTGGTGGCGCACCTGCCCTGGAGGCTCGCCTCGGCCCTCGACCCCGCGCGGCGCCCCCCCGAGCTGGCCTCCTTCGCGCTCGACCGTCCGCCCTGGAGCAACGTGCTGCGCGGCGCAGCGGCCCTCGACGGCCTGCCGCGTCACCTCTCCATCCACGCGGGCGGCATCGTGATCGGCGACGGCCCGCTGGCCGATTCGCTGCCGCTGGAACGCTCCGCCAAGGGGCTGGTCGTGACCCAGTACGAGATGCACGGCGTGGAGGCCGCCGGGCTGGTCAAGATCGACCTGCTGGGCAACCGCGCGCTGGCCGTGGTGGCCGACGTGGCCCGCGAGGCGCGCGCCCAGGGCGAGGACCTCGACCTCGAGACGCTGCCGGAGGACGACCCCGCCGCCGGCGCGCTCTTGGCCTCGGGCTCCACCCTGGGGTGCTTTCAGGTCGAGTCGCCCGGCATGCGCAACCTGGTGGTGCGCCTCTCCGCCCGCACCCAGGAAGACGCCATGATCGCGCTCTCCCTGATCCGCCCCGGCCCGGCCGGCTCGGGCATGAAAGACGCCTACGTGCGCCGCCGCCGCGGCGAGGAGCCCGCTCCGCGCGTCCATCCCCTCGTCGATCCGCTCTTCGCGACCACCTACGGCGTGATGCTCTACCAGGAGGACACGCTGCGCGTGGCGGCCGCCGTGGCGGGCTTCGACCTCGGCCAGGCCGACCAGCTGCGCCGGGCGCTCTCCAAGAAGCGCGCCCCGGAGGACCTGCCCGCCATGGAAGAGGCCTTCCGCGCCGGCGCGCGCGCGCGCGACGTGCCGCCGGAGGTGATCGAGCAGGTCTGGACCTCGATCCGGCAGTTCTCGGCCTACGCCTACAACAAGGCCCACGCCGCCACCTACGCGCGCATCTCCTGGCAGATGCTCTGGCTCAAGGCGCGCAAGCCCGCCGAGTTCCTGGCCTCCGTGCTGCGCAACGAAGGCGGCTTCTACCCCGCGCGCGCCTACGTCGAGGAGGCGCGACGCCTGGGCTGCCGCATCGAGCTGCCCTGCGTGAACCGCTCCGACGTGGGTCCGCTGGGCCGTCGCGGCAGCCTGCGCCTGGGCCTCACGCAGGTGCGGGGCCTGCGTGAAGGCACGCCCGAGACGTTGGTGCGCGCGCGCGCCGCGCAGGGCCCCTACCTCTCGCCCACCGACCTGCTGCTGCGCAGCACGCTCGAGAAGCACGAGGTCGAGCGCCTGATCGTGGCCGGGGCGCTCGATGTCTTCGACCGCCCGCGCGGCGAGCTGCTCTGGCACGTGGCGCTCGACTTCGAGCGCTACGCCCGCGCGCGCGCCGAGGCCACGGGCGCGGTGCGCACGGCCCTCTTCGGGCCCACGGCGCTGCTGCCTCCGGCGCGCCACATCCCCGTGCCCCCCACGCTCACCCCCGAACAGCTGCTGGCCATGGAGGCCGAGGCCCTGGGTCTCACGGCCTCCTTCCATCCCTTCGCCCTGATCGAGGACCAGGCACTCGCCTCCGGCGCCGTCCCCACCTCCGAGCTCCCGCGCCACGTCGGCGAGACCGTGCGCGTCGCCGGCTGGGTCATCACCGACCGCCGCGTCCGTGTCCGCTCCGCCCCCCCGCCCCCTGCCCCCTCTCCCTCCTCTTCCTATTCATCTTCATCACTTTTCATGAAACGGCCCGCGCGCAGCGCGGTCCGTTTCATGAAGTTCCTGATGCTGGAAGACCGCCATGGCACGGTGGAGGTGACCGTCTTCCCCAAGGTCTACGCCCACGTCGGACATCGCCTCGTAGGCGCCGGCCCCTTCCTGGTCACGGGCCGCGTGCGCGACGACCACGGCGCGCTCACGCTCGACGCACGCGACGTGACGCGCCTCGCCCAAGAGCACGACGCGTAGGCACGCAGACTCCATACTCCGACGCCGTACCCCCGGATCGATCAACGGTAGACCACCTCGACGCGCTTGACCTCGATCCGACAGTCCTGGGCCAAGAGGCCCACGAAGCCGCCCTTGCGTGCGTCGGAACGCTTGAGCTCCGCCAGCTTGCGCCCGTTGACCAGCGCCTCGATGCGCTCCCCGCGGTAGCGCAGCTCGTAGACATTCCAGGCGCGCGAATCGAGCGCCTTGGGCAGCTTGGCAAGCAGCTCGCGATACACCCGCTCGCTATCGTCGCGGCTGCGGTACTCGATCCACTGCAGCGTGTCCGCCAGAACGCCGAAGCGGGAGTGGCAGTACTCCTCGGTCCAGGCGCCCATGAGCGCGAAGAACGGCGTGCCCTCGTAGGTCGCCACGAGGCGCGCCTCCATGAGGACGTCGAAATCCCCCTCCGCAACCTTCACCGTACGCACAAAGGTGGCCACGCCCTTGGCCTCGGCCACGATCACGCCGTCGATGACGCTCCACATGTCGGACCGGCCACCGTCCCAGTCTGCGATCTGGCGGCCGTCGAACAGGGCCTCCCGACGCAGACCGCGTTCCGCCAGGCGCGTGCGCAGCTCGAGCGCCCGGGCGTGGTCAGGGACCAGCGCCAGGGCGATCCCAGCGGCACGATCCGCCAGTCCGGGGTCGGCGTCCCGTTGGCGCTCGCCCAATTGCGTCACCGCGTCGGCGTGGGCGCGGTAGAGGTCGGCGAGCTCCTTGCCTTGGGGATCGACCTCTGCCAGACGCCGGCGCGCCGCCTCGACCCGACGGCGTAGATCCGCGGACAGCGTGTCGAGCCGGCCGGCGGAGCGGTCCACCCGGCGCAAGGCGACGCGGGCCTCCGGGGTGCGCCCCAGAAGAAGGAGCGCCTCGCCCAGGCCTTGGTAGGCCGGGAGGTGCTCGGCGTCGGACTCGATGGCGGCCCGGAAGTGCTTCTCCGCGACCGCCGCGTCCTTGGCCTCGAGCGCCCTGTCCCCAGCGAGCGTCTCTTCGAACGCCACGCGCTCCTCGGCGCGCGCGCCGGGAGCCAGGGCCAACAGCAGGGCCAGTGCCGTAGCCAGCAGGGCAGCCAGCAAAGCAGACAGCGCAGCCAGCGGGCGGAGGGTCACTTGGCGCTCCCCAGCCGCAGCACGCGGAACTCGGCTCGACAGCGCTGATGGAACACGCCGATCTCCCCGTCGAGGGCGTCCCGGCCGGACACCGACAGGCTGGCGAGCCGCTTGCCATCGAAGAACACGCGCACCTTGCCCTGCTCCATGCCTGCCGCCAGTCGATGCCAGCGATCACCCAGCGGCGGGACCACGGTGGTGCCGAGGTCCACCTGGCGCCCGCCCGTGCCCAGCACGGTGACCACCTTCGAGTCCTGGGCGAACACGGTCACGAACTCGTCCTGACGTCCCTCGGCCTCCGTGCCTCGCCCGAAGGCCACGCCCACCAGCCAGCCGCTGGCATGCGCCTTCGCACAGCGGAACTCGATCTCCAGCACGGCGGGTTCCTCGGCACGCACGCCTTCCTCGGTCCAGAAAATGCTGCCGCCCTCAGCGTCGATCACGAGGGGGATGTCGCCATACGTGACCCGATCGCCCGCAAGCAACGCGCGTGTGGCGATCAGGTCGGTCCAGCGCGTGATGCCGGGAATCGGGGCCTTGTCGCCCGGTGCGGCCTTCGCCTCTCCGCCTAGCCGACCGAGCAATTCCTGCGCCTCTGCCTGACCCGGCGAGACCTCGAGCAGCCGCGTGAGCGCGTGCTGGCAGAGGTCGGGGTCGTCCTTCGCTGCGCTACGCGCGAACGCAAGGACCTTCTGCGCGAAGCCCCCCTGCAAGGCCTCGAGCTCGGCCTCCCCTTTGCCCAGGAGGCCGATGCGCTCCTGGGCCTTCTTCTGCAGCGGCTGCAGGCGCTTGTCCAATGCGCCGACGCGCGCTTGCTCTGCTCCGAGATCGCGGAACGACCGGTAGGCGGCCAGCGCCTTGCTCGGCTCCTTCGTCTTCTCGTAAACGGTGCCCAACAGATAGAGCGCCTCGATCTGGGCGGGATCCTCCGTACACGCGCGCTCAAGACGCTGGACGGCCTCCGCGAAGTTGCGTTGGGTGATGGCCTTCCTCCCCTGCTCGATCAGGATCTGGGCCACGGCCGGATCCGCACCCGCTTGCCGCGTCGTCGCCTGCGACAGGCCCGCAAGCAAGGCCCCCAGGAACACGAAATGGGCCAGCCATCGCAGCCACCCACGCGCGCACAGTCCGTCCCGCAATCCCACGGAGGCACCCTCCCCCACACTCCGCTGGCCCCCTCCCTACGAGGAACGCCAGCTACGCGCGGAGACAGCGCGGCAGGCACGACCCACCACGCCCGCTCAGGGTACCGCAGTCCGTGTCACAGGCGCCCCGCTCAAGCGGCGCCCCAGCCGGGCTCCTACGCGATGACGGGGGCGCCGGGGGCGCCCAGGCGCTTGAGGTGGCGCATGTGCGAGCGCACGGCGGGCCAGAAGTGCGTGCTGTCGTGGTAGGGCAGGCCGTGGCGCTTCGCGCAGGCCTCGACGATGGGCG
>JANOFW010000431.1:0-3835 GCA_031413835.1 Planctomycetia bacterium | reverse complement strand
CGTCGAGCGCCGCGAGCGAGTCCTCGGGGAGCAGCTTCAGCGCGTAGAGCACCTCCGCGAGCGGCGCGATGCGGCCCTCGTGCAGCCACAGGCCCTGCTGCTCGAAGGCCTGGCGCAGCTGCGGCTCGTCGAGGACGCGGCTGCTGAGCAGCATCTTGGCCAGCTCGAGGTCGCCCTTGGTGGCCACGCTGGCGCTACAGGGGCCGCACGGAGGAGAGCAGCTTCTCGAGGGCGGGACGGGCCGTCTCCCAGCTCGCGTCGGGCACCGCGGCGAGGAAGGTCGTCAGGCCCTTGCCCCGCGGCACGACCAGCACCAGCGTGCGCACGGGCGTGTCGCGCAACGTGCCGTAGAGCGCGATCCTCCAGGCGCCGGCCAGCCCCTCGGCGGGCCGGCGGCGCTCCGCCACGGCCAGGTCGGGACAGACGGCCTTCAAGCGCTCGAGCAGGGCGGCCTCGCTCGAGGCTTCGGTCACGCCGGGCCCGAGCCCCTCGGGATCCCACTCGATGCGCACCTCGGCCAGCTGGATCGGGCTGCTCAGGCGCGCCACCACGCGCCGCCCGGCATCCATCGAAGAGCTCACGGCCTTGGTCGAGGTCCAGTCCGGCCCCGGGAGCGTGAGCTGGAGCCCCTGCTCGGGCAGCAGGAGCTCGCGTTGCTTGGGATCGGCGCTGCCTGCTTTGGCCGCGCTCTCCACGGCGCGCGCCTGGGCCTCCGTCGTGGCGACGGCCGTGACGCCCTCGGCCACGAGGTCGGTGTCCACCTCGTTGCCGCGGTAGCGCGTGATGCGCCGCTGGCCCGCGAGCACCCAATGCAGCTCGTCGGTGCCCCCCGTGTCCTTGGCCACCGCGGCAAAGCCGACCTCGAGGTCCTGGAGCCGGTTCTCCGCCACGTCGAGGGCGATCGTGCGCGCCAAGCCCGGCTCGCGCTCGCTGCGCAGCAGGAGCTCGCGCAGCCCGAGCACGCCGCGCGTCTCGGCCGGCAGCGCCAGCTCGGCGCGCCCCGTGTCGGCTCCGCGGCGCCAGACCGAGGACCAGATGTCCTTCTCGACGCCGCCCGAGACCGAGCGCTCGAAGCGCACCAGGCCCGCCTCCTCGCCCAGGGGGTCCACGGACTCGCGGTAGTGCATGCGCCGGGGCAGGAAGCTCGCGTCGGTGTCTTCCACGCGTTCGAAGCGCGCGCCGGGGATGCGCCGCCCCTGGGGCAGCTGCACGATCGTCTCCTCGAGCCGGAAGCCGAGCTTGCCGTCCACGCGCAGGCTGCGCAGCACCTCGTGGCGCGTGCCCACGACGTCGCCCCCCGAGCGCAGCAGGAACCACGCCTCGCGCAGCGTGACCACACCCGGCGTCGCCCCGGTGCGACCGTCGCCGCGCACGATGGTGCTGATGCGCGCGCGCGGGATGGTGACCCGCGAGAGCCCGCCCGTGCCGCCCAGGATCTCGAGCACCACCTGGTCGGCTGTCTCCTCGAGGATCGCCCCCTCGAAGGTGCTGCCGTTCTCGAGGGTGATCACGTCCGGGGTGATCGCCGGCAGCTCGGGCTCGGACGGCGCTGCGGGCTCGGGAGCCGCCGCAGGCTCGGGAGCCGGCGCGGGCTCAGGCGGCGCCGCGGGCTCGGGCAGCGGAGGTTCCGGCAGCAGCGGCTCTGGGAGCGGGAAGACCGGAGCGGGCGGAGGCTCCACGGGAACGGGGGGCGGCTCGTCCGCGCGGCAGGGCCGTGCCCCGACCACGAGCCCAACCAGGATCAGGGCGCCGATTCGCGCGCAAGCTGCTCGCATCCCCGAATCCTACCCCTCGCGCCTCTCTTCCAACCACTATCTAGGAGCCGGAGGGGGCAGGCCGGCTCGGCGGCCTGCATCCCGACAGGCTCCTAGCGGATGACGCGCTTGTCGCCGATGCGCTTGGAGAAGCCGGCCTTGTCGAGGGCTTCGAGGAGCGGGATGATCCACTTGCGCGTGGTGTCGAGGATCGTGCGCGCGTCGGAGGGGGCGTAGCCGCCCTTCTCCTTGGCGAAGGCGGCGAGCTTTTGCTTGCCCCCCTCCAGCCACGCGCCGTCGAACCAGAACTCGGCGGCGCGGAAGACCCGGCCTCGTCCCTCGAGCAGGCGCAGCGCGCGCACGACCTGCGGCTCGGGCAGGCCCAGCAGGCCGGAGAGCTCGGCCGTGTCGGGAGGCTGGCCCTTGGCCTCGACCAGGGCCGCCGCGATGCGCTCGCAGCGCTCGCGGTCGGCCTGCGGCAGCTCCGAGGAGTGCGACTTGTGGCGCACGTTGCCGCTGGCGGTCTTGACCAGCGCGCCCTGCTCGACCAGGCGCTCCAGAGCGGCCTCGAGCACCACGGGGTCGAGCGTGCCCACGGCGCTGCGCACGCTGGCCAGCGGCAGGCTGTCTTGCGCCGCGTCCTTCTCGTGCAGCTTCTTGACGGCGGCCTGCACGCGCACGAGCACGTCGCCGAAGGCGGCCGCCGTGAGATGGCGGCCCGTACGGCCCGCGGCGGCCACGCTCTGGCCGGCGATCAGCTTCTGGAGCAGCGCCGGCAGAACCTCGCCGCGCAGCCCGGTCAGGCCCGCGATCTCGGGCAGGTCGAGCCCGCGCTCGCCCGCGCCCTGGAGCTGTCCCACGATCAGCGCCTCGGGCTCGCGCACGCGACCGGCGCGTTCCATGAGGCCCGCGATCAGGGCTTGACGGCGCCGCGGCAGGCGCTGGCGCAGCAGCTCCACCACGATGCCGCCCCCCAGCGTGGCCGAGGCGTTCTCGGCGCGCAGCACGAAGGGATCGCCCGGGGCGGCCACCAGCAGCTGACCGCACTCGAGCTCGACGATCGAGACGCTTCCAGGGGCCAGACGCTCGCCCTCCAGCACGTGCACGCGCACCACCTGCTGGTCGGCGCCCACGTGCAGGCGCGCGCGCGAACCGTGCACGAGCGGCGCTTCGAGCCCGCGCGAGAGGCGCAGGCGCACGGCCAACCGCTTGACCGGCAGCAGGCCGCCGGCCGAGACCACCACCAGGCCGCGGCGCACCTCGTCCACCGCGATGTCGGGCAGCGCCAGCGCCGTGCGCTGCCCGGCCCCGGTCTCGTTCGCCGCGCGGTGATGCACCTGGATGCCGCGCACGCGGCTCCTCCAGCCCACGGGCAGCACCTCGACCTCCTCGCCGTCCTTGAGGTCGCCGGCCACCGGGATGCCGGTCACGATCGTGCCGCGCCCCTCGGCCAGGAAGCCGCGCAACACGGGCATGCGAAAGGCCCAGCGGCGCTCGCCCGGCGGGTGGGCCGGCGGCAGCTGCTGCGCGATCAGGCTCTTGAGCTCCTCGATGCCGCGACCGGTCGCGGAGGAGACGTGCACCAACGGCGCGGCCTCGAGCGTGGTGCCCTGGAGCAGCGCGCGCACCTCCTCGGCGGCCAGCAGCGCGGTCTCCTCGTCCACCAGGTCCACCTTGGTGAGCGCCACGACGGCGTTCTTCATGCCCAGCAGGTCGAGGATCTCGATGTGCTCCCGCGTCTGGGGCATGGGCCCGTCGTCGGCGGCCACCACCAGCAGCGCCAGGTCCATGGCCGTCGCGCCGGCCACCATCGTGCGCACCAGCCGCTCGTGGCCGGGCACGTCGAGGAAGCCGACCTCCGTGCCGTCGGGCAGGCGCAGCTCGGCGTAGCCCACGTCGATGGTCATGCCGCGCTCCTGCTCCTCCTTGAGCCGATCGGTGCGGATGCCGGTCAGCTTCTCGACCAGGGTGGTCTTGCCGTGGTCGATATGGCCGGCCGTGCCCAGGATCACGCGGCGGACGGCAGGGGGAGCGACGGCGGCGGGCACGCAGGGACCTCGGGCAGGGGGCGGCGGGGGGTG
>JANOFW010000430.1:0-2033 GCA_031413835.1 Planctomycetia bacterium | reverse complement strand
CAACGGCGCTCACCCTGCGTCGCTTCCCACGCGGCGCGCGGGGGCCTAGCCCATCGACGGCTTGCGCCAGGCGCGGCGCAGCGCGCCCAGCGCGCCCACGTGGTACATCTCGTGGAGCGCGATCTCGTAGGCGGCTTGCCCGAGGGAGTGGAAGTAGGGGTTCTCGGTGCGCGGCTTGCGGTCGAGCCCCTTGTCTGTGGAAGCGGCCACCAGGCGCGCGAGGGTGGAGTGCGTGCGCGCGAGGTGGCGACGCAGCGTCTTGAGCGGCGGGAAGCGCGTGCGCGCCGTGGGGGCGGGGCAGCCGTTGCCGCAGAGCTTCTTCAGCGGCTCGGGCACCACGCCGCGGCCGGTCTTGGAGAAGAGCCGGATCACGTCGTCCTGGGTGGAGGCCACGTGGCCCAGCTGCCAGGCGAGCGGGTTCACGTGGGCGCCGTGGCTGGAGTGCGCCTCGCGGTCCGTGAAGCCGGCCGACCAGGCGTCGAGCCAGCCGCGTGCGTCCTTGAGCGTGCCGAGGATCGCTTCCTTCGTGCGCATGGGGGCCTCCATGAAAATCGAGGGGCAGTATCGTGGGGAGCAGTGTCGCGGGGAGGCGCGCCGCGCGTCAACCCTGTGGCTCGCGCGAGGCCGGATCGTCGCGCGGCAAGACGTCGTGCGCCCACTCGGCCCGCTTCCAGCCGGCCTCGGGAGGCGTGCAGCCCGCGCGCGGCACGTAGGGCGAGGCCTCCGCCTTGGTCAGGCGGTGGATGTAGCGCGTGCAGTTGGGGTAGGCGTGTCGCACTTCCACGCGCACCACGAGCTTGGCTCCCGCCCAGGCCGCCCGCAGCGCGTCGTCCTCCGCCACCTGGGCCCTGCCCTCCACCCGCAGCCGGCGGCCGTGCTCGAAGTCGATGAACAGCAAGCCGACGTGGGCGTTCACGAGCAGGTTGCCGGCGGAGAGGAAGGTGCCGTTGCCGTCGTAGAGCGGGAAGGCCAGGGTGCGCTCGTCGAGCACGCGCACGAAGCCCGGATCACCGCCCTTGTAGGAGCAGGTGGGGCGTCCCTCGGCGTCGGCCGTCGCCAGGAAGAACATGTCGCGGGCCTCGATGAACGCGCGCTCCTCGGGGCCCAGGGCCGACTTCGTCAGGCGCTCCTCGATGCGGTCGGCCAGCCGGCGCGCATCGAAGCGGTCCTGCCAGCGTCGCTGGCCTTCGTGGTAGAGGCCGCTCACGATGCCTCCTTCTGCGCCGTGGCGCCCGATCCCAACAGGTCTTCGCCGCCCGCCTCACGGTAGGCCGCCAGGGACAGGGCGTGGCCCTCGTCCGCCTTGCGCAACTGGGCCTGGAAGCGGGCGTCACCGGCCAGCGGCGCAAGCCACGCGTCGGAGCGTAGGGCCGACGGCACGTGGAAGCCCCGGTCGACGACGCCTTCGAGGATCGAGAACCACAGGTCGTTCAGGCCCACCTTGGCGGCGTGTCGGCCGGTCAGGTAGAGCCCCTCTGGGTCGTGGAAGCCCGAGGCGAGCAGGCGCTCCAACCCCTGTCGCACGGGCGCGGCCTCGCCCTCCAGCGCCGCGCGGATGGTGCCCAGCATGTCGCGCTGGATGCCCTCGGCGCAGCGCGACTCGGTGTCGTGGAGCAGCGCGATGGCCTCGTCCGTGCGTCCCAGGAGCGGGAGCGCGTAGAAGCGCACGTAGGGCACATCTTGATCCTCGTAGCGCATGGCCCGTTCGAGGTCGCCCTGCAGCAGGTGCGTGTAGGTGACCGAGGTGCGCACGCCGGGATCCAGGCTGCGCGCGCGGCGGTCGGCCTCCACCGAGGCGTCGAGCAGGCCGCCGAAGCGCAGCGCCGTGACCAGGCCGGCGAAGTGCTCCGGATCGTCGGGGCGGGCGCGGGCACGCGTCAGGAGGCGCGTCATCGCCGCGCGGGCCCGTCGTCGACCTTGCCGAAGCGGAATCTCTTCAATGCCGCGACATTGGCGAAGGGAGTCGAATCCGTCGTAATGGTCAACGTACCTTCGCCGCCCAGCCCTGCTGCCGGCGCGCCGTAAAGGAAGCG
>JANOFW010000429.1:0-5668 GCA_031413835.1 Planctomycetia bacterium | reverse complement strand
GGTGACGATGTTGTGCACCACGGACAGTCCCAGCCCGCTGCCCTCCCCCACCTCCTTGGTGGAGAAGAACAGGTCGTAGCAGCGCGCCTCCACCTCGGGGCTCATGCCGCAGCCGTTGTCGTCCACGATCAGCGCGACCTCGTCGCCGCGGCCCTCCACCTCGAGCCGGATCCGGCCTCCCGGCCCCTCCGGGATGGCGTCCGCCGCGTTGAGCAGCAGGTTGAGCGCGACCTGCTGCAGCTCGAGGGGGTCGCCGAACACCAGCGTGGGCGACGCTTCCGCCGCGTTGCCCTCGACGCTGATGCCCTTCTTCTCGATGCGATGGCGCGCCAGCGCGAGGGCCTTGCGCGCCACCTCGCCGAGATCCACGAGCCGTGGCTCGACACGCCGCGGCGTGAAGGACAGCACCTTCTTGACTGTCTCCTCCACACGCGCGAGGCCGTCCTGGATGAGCTCGAGATACTCGCTGGTCTTCGCGGGCGAGAGGTGGCCCCGGGCCAGCGAGCGCGCTGCGTTCTTCATGCCGGCCAGCGGGTTGTTGATCTCGTGCGCGATGCCCGCGGCCAGCTTGCCCGTGGCCGACAGCCGCTCGGCGATGGCCAGGTGCTGCTCGGCCTTCTTGATCTGCGCGAGCGAGGCCAGCACGCGCTCCTCGAGCCGCCCCTGGTACTCGTGGATCTCCTCCGCCATGCGGTTGAATGCCAGGGTCGTGCGGCCCAGCTCGTCGTCGCTGGCCGGCTCGGGCAGGGGCAGCGTCCCCGTGCCGGCGGCCACCGAGGCGGCCGCCTTGGTGAGCGCGGCCAGCGGCCGCATCACCTGGCGCGAGAGGAAGACGTAGGTCACCGCGGACACGAGCAGCAGCCCGGCCAGCATCACCAGGTAGGCGCGCCGTGCGCCGCGCGCGCCGTCGCGTACCTCGGCCACCAGGGCCCAGCGGCGTTGCCCCTCACGATCCTGGTCGAGCATGGCCACCACCAGGCCGCGGCCAGCCAACGAGCCGTCCGGCGCCAAGGCGCGCGCGTAGGCCGCCAGGGCCCGCTCGCGCTCGGCTCCGGGCGGCAGCGGCTCAGGATCGGCGTAGGCCGTGGCACGCCAGGCCCGACGCGCATCGTAGACCTGGCGCTGGCCCGGGCCGGAGAGCTCCGGGACGCGCAGGTCGCCGCCGCGGTCATCCTCCACCAGCCAGACGCCGCCCACATGCCTGTCCCAGCGCTCCATGTGGGCGCCCACGAGGTCCTTCGAAGGCTGCAGCAGGTAGGCCAGGGCGGCCGGCGGCGTGGCGTCGCCCGCCCCCACCAGGAAGAGGAGCGCAAGCAGCAGGATGAGGGCGTTGAGGCCCACCACCACGGCCAGGAGCTTTGTGCGCAGGGACACGGGCTCTAGAGCCTACCCCCGGCGTCCCGCGATTCCCCGGCGCCCGGGGCGCGCTGCGGGTCCGTCCTCGCGTCCCGTGGTCGGCCTGGGCACCTACAGTCGCGGCATGGACGACCCCCGAGGCACACGCCGCGACGAGGCGCTGGCGCTGGCCGAGCACGCGCGCGAGGAGGCGCGCACGCGCCCGTCGTTCGCGGCCAGCCTGTTCCTGGGCCTGCCCGACGCCGCGCTGGTGCTGCCGTTCCCCGAGCAGGACCCCGCCGACCGCGCTGCGGCCGAGCCCTTCCTGGCGCGCCTCGCGGAGGTGCTGCGGCGCCACGTGGACCCCGATCGCGTGGACCGCGAAGGGCGCCTCGAGCCCGAGGCGCTAGCCGCGCTCCACGCCGTCGGAGCCTTCCGTCTCAAGGTGCCCACGGCCTACGGAGGCCTGGGCTACTCGCAGCAGAACTACAACCGCGTGGTGGCGCTCACGGGGGCCCACTGCGCCTCCACCGCCATCTGGCTCTCGGCCCACCAGAGCATCGGCGTGCCGACGCCCCTGGCCCTCTTCGGCACCGAGGCGCAGAAGCGACGTTGGCTGCCGGGACTGGCCACGGGCCAGCTCTCGGCCTTCGCGTTGACCGAGCCCGAGGTGGGCAGCGACCCCGCGCGCATGCGCACGCGCGCGGAGCCCACGCCCGAGGGCGGCTGGATCTTGAACGGCGAGAAGCTCTGGTGCACCAACGGCCCGGTGGCCGACGTGCTGATCGTCATGGCGCGCACGCCCGATCGCACGGAGGGCGGCCGCGCGCGCGCGAGCATCTCGGCGTTCGTGGTCGAGAAGGGCATGCCGGGCTTCGAGGTCGCCCAGCGCTGCGAGTTTGCCGGCTACCGGGGCATCGAGAACGGGCTCCTGCGCTTCAAGGACGTGCGGCTCCCCGCCGAGAGCCTGCTGGGCGGCGAGGGCCTGGGGTTGAAGCTGGCCTTCGTCACGCTCAACACGGGCCGGCTCACCCTGCCCGCGACCAACGCGGCCGTGGCGCGGGAGTGCGCGCGCATCAGCGCCGAGTGGGCCGGCACGCGCGAGCAGTGGGGCGCCCCTCTCGGCGAGCACGAAGCCGTGGGCGTGCAGGTGGGCTGGATCGCCGCGCACGCCTTCGCGATGGAGTCGCTGTGCGACTACGCCGCCGCGCTCGCCGACCGCGGCGACACCGACATCCGCCTCGAGGCGGCGCTGGCCAAGCTGTTCTGCTCGGAGACGCTGCTGGGCGTGGTGGAGCGCACGCTGCAGGTGCGCGGCGGCCGCGGCTACGAGACCGTGCGCTCCTTGAAGGCCCGCGGCGAGACCCCCTATCCGGTGGAACGCCTGTGGCGCGAGGCGCGCCTGAACACGATCGTCGAGGGCACGAGCGAGGTGCTGCGCCTGTTCCTCGCTCGTGAGGCCCTCGATCCGCACCTCAGGCGCGCCGGGGCCTTCGCACGCTCGGGCGCGCCGTTCTTCGCCCGGGCCGCCGGCCTCCTGCGCTGCGCGGCCTTCTACCCCTTCTGGTGGGCGCGGCGCCTGGTGCCGGCGCTGGGCGTGCCGGCGGGCGTGCCCGCCCTGCTGCGCGGCCACTGGCGTGCGCTCGAGCGGGGCGCGCGGCGCCTGGCGCGGCGCACGCTCTACGCGATGCTGCGCTTCGGGCCCGCCCTCGAGCATCGCCAGGCGCTGCTGGGACGCCTGGTGGATGACGGCGCGGACCTGCTCGCCCTGGCCGCCACGATCTCGCGCGCCGGCTCCCGAGGCGACGCGCGCTCGCTCGCGCTGGCCGACCTCTTCTGCCGCCACGCGCGCTCCCGCGCGACGGCGCGGCGCGCGCTCAAGCCCAGCCTGGATCGCGCGGGCCTGGCGCTGGCGCGCGACCTGATCCGTCCGCGCCCCTGAGGGCTCGCTACTCGCACTCCCACAGGCGTACGTAGGTGTCGCGCGTGCAGGTCGCGCCCTCCACGGTCGCGCCCAGGCGCAGCGTCAGGTCGCAGCTGCAGCGCGTGGGGAAGCGCACGCGGAACGTACAGGCACCCGCCGCGAGCCCCTCGGGCAGCTCCTGGTCGGCTTCGCCTTCGAGCAGCGTGGCGCCCTCGGGCAGGACCAGGGCCAGGCGGCAGCCGTCCCCCAGGGGCCCGTGGACCCAGTCGACGCGGATCACGGCTTCGTCGGGCAGGGGCCGCTCGACCACGGCCGCGCGCACCTCGCCGATGTGCGCCAGCGGCTTGCCCGCGCAGTCCGAGCGCCAGACGCGCACGGGCGGCGGGCCGCCCGCGGGCCGCGCGGCGACCTCGGCCCGTTGAAAGGTCAGCGCCGCCGCGGCCACGAGGGGCAGGCACAGGGCGATGGCGAGGGCGCGCCGCACTAGTTCACCGTCAGCGTGTAGGTGGCCTGGTTGCCGGCCCCGGCGCAGTCGGCTTCGACGCGCACGACGTACTTCCCGGCGGCGAGCAGGATCGGGCCGATGACCTCGTTAGAGGCGCCCCCGTTCTCGGAAGAGTCGAGCAGCCCGCCGGGGAAGGTCTCCAGGTAGAGGTTCAAGTTGTCGCCGTTGCCGCCGGTGGGCCCGATCGTCAAGGTGAAGGTGCGTGTCGCGGGGGCCGCCAGGGTGAAGGAGTACCAGACGCTCGAGGAGAGCCCGCGGCACTGGTTCTTGTTGGCGCCCGAGAGCGAGTCGGCGGCGCCGTTGGCCACGCCCGGCACGGCCAGGGGCACGGGCCAGATGTCGGCGCCGGCGAGCGGATAGCTGATCTGCTGGTTCTCGGGCGCGAGCAGCAGCGCGGTGATCGAGGCCGCGGGCACGCCCTGGTTGGCGACCACGCGGTCGAGCAGCGTGCCGACGTAGGGCACCACCTGCGCCCCGTCGAAGGCCAGGAACTCGCCGTAGAGCGGCCCGAGCGCCACGCCGATCCCGTCGCCGTCCGCGTCCACGATGGGCCCGATGCCGTCGCCCAGGTCCCAGACGATCTCGGTCACGGTCTCCTCGCCGCCGATGCCGCGCACCAGCTGCGGGGTCCAGTTCTCGGCGTTGCCGTTGAGCTGCGGAGGGAAGGCGCTCGTGCGCACCGTGTCGATGTACTTGGGATCGTTGCGCAAGAGGCAGCCCCAGCCCGTGGCCGCGCCCTCGCTCCACGAGAAGGGAGGCTCAAGCGCCTCGCCGCCGTGCGGGCCGCCGCGGTTGCGCGTGGCGGCCATGACGAACTCCACGAAGTGGCCGTACTCGTGCGCGATCACGCCGTCGTCGAAGTAGTCGGTGTCGCTGTTGTCGAGGTTGCCCGCGGCCCCGCCCAGCAGGTTCATGGCCTGGACGCCCGAATCGAAGAACGAGGTCCCGGTCGCGCCCGCGTTGCCCAGCAGCGTGTAGGCATGGCACAGGGGCGGCGTCTGGCCCGTGCCGATGCGGATCGCCTCGCTGCAGGTCAGCAGCACATCCAGCACACCGAAGCCGATCGAGGGCCGGCTGGAGGCGTTGCCCGGGTTGTAGGGCACGGTCAGGTTCACCACGGGCGTGCCCGTGGCCGCGAAGGCCGTCCCGGCGTGCGCGAACATGTCGCCCCCCGCGTGCGAGTTCGACGGGGGCGGCAGCGCGTTGTGCACCGTCACGTTGCGCAGCGGATCCTCGTTCGTGCTCGAGAGCACCACGATCTGCACCTGGGCGCCCGCCGGCGGCGTCGCGACGAGCACGTAGGCGCCGCTGGCGTTGGTGCTGGTGGCGCCGTAGCAGGTGGAGCTCCCCGCCGCGCGCAGGTGCACGTCCACGAAGCGCGCCGGACGCGTGAAGAGCGCCCCGCCCAGGCCCGTCACCGGTGCGAGCGGCAGGCGCTCGTAGAGCACCGTGCCCGTCGCCGTGAACAACGGCCCGCCGGCCCCCGCGCAGGTGACGCCGGGACCCCCACCGCCCCCGCCGCCGCCGCCCGCACCCCCGCAGGCACCCAGCGCCAACGCGACGGTCGCCAGCAGGGCGGGCGCAAGACAGGGAAGGGTCCAGCGACGACGGTTCACGGTGTCTCGGGGGGGCCGGGGGGGCGCGCGTCGGCCCCTACGCAATCCCTAACGACACGCCGGAATCGCGCCGCTCTGGTGGGCCTCGTTCAAGCCTACCCCCTCCCGCGCCCCGCGCACGCCTCTGATGCGGGCCCGCCAGGGCCCGCCTTGCCTCCCCATGCCATCGACGCGCTGGACGGGGAGCGGAGGGCCGCCGCGGAGGACGACGTGTAGTCTTCCTACATGAGGACGACGCGGTGGCCTGAGCGCCCCCAGCCCAGCGTGCCGTACCTGCGCTGTCCCGTC
>JANOFW010000428.1:0-4628 GCA_031413835.1 Planctomycetia bacterium | reverse complement strand
CCGCGATGAACCGCCGCGTGGGATCCAGGCGCAGCTCCAGCCGCGTGTGACGCACGTCCACGCTGCGGTCGGGGGCGTAGCGCGCCGTGGTTCCCGCGAGGGCGAAGGGCTCACGCGCCCCGCGCCCGAGGCCGCCCTGGTGATGCGCCCGGTGGCCGCAGGTGAGCACGCGCTCGAAGGAGGCACCCGTCTTGTGAGCCATGACTGCTCCCTTCAAGGCCCTGCGGGCCGGGGGCTGAGAGTACCGGCCCGCACGAGGGAGGCATCGCCGGGGACGGGCCGAGGCCGGCGGGCGCCCCAGCGCTACCTACCCGTGCGGCGCGTGAACGTGGCCGTGGCCGGGGATCAGCGCCACGAGCGCGATGCCCGCCGCCAGGGCCAGCAGCGTGGTCACCAGGCCCATGCCGCCCACGCGCCGCTTGAGCTCCGGCACGAGATCGGCGCAGGCCACGTAGAGGAAGCCGCCCGCCGCCAGGGGCACCAGCTGGTGCTCCACGTGCATGCTCTGGCCCGCGATCAGCACCACCACCGCACCCACGACGGCGCCGCCGGCGCTCAGGAAGTTGAGCCACAGCGCGCGCCGGGGGGTGAGGCCAGCGTGGAGCAGCACGCCCAAGTCGCCGAACTCCTGGGGCACCTCGTGCAGAGCCACGGCGATCGACGTCGCCAGACCCAGCTCCGGTCCCACCAGCCAGGCGCCCGCCACGAGCATGCCGTCGATCACGTTGTGGATCAGGTCGCCCAGCAGGTTCATCCAGGCCACCGGGTGCACGCGCCCGTGCGCGTGCTCGTGCAGGTCCTCGCCGTGGTGGTGCCAGTGGATCACCGACTCGATCACGAAGAAGCCCAGCAGGCCTCCCAGCACCCACCAGGCCAGGCCGGGGGTGAAGCCTCCCAGGTGCTCGACGGCCTCGGGCAGCAGGTGCAGGAACACGTTGCCGATGAGCGCCCCGGCGGCCAGCGCGACCAGGGTCGGCAGCAGCCGCCGCACGCGCGCCGGACCCAACGCGAGCACGAGCGCGCCCGTGAAGGAGAGCACCGAGATCGCCACCACGGAGAGCAGGGCATGCAGGTGGGACGCAGGCATCGCCAGGTTATACGTCGTGATACGCGCGCACGCCACGCCGATCCCAGGAGCCTCTCTCAGGGGGCGGAGGCCAGCCCCCGGGCGAGCTCGAGAGCCGCGGCCACCGTCTCCCGCGACGCGATGCCGTCGCGGGTCAGCAGCCCCGCCTTCTCCAACACCCGCGCCGGCTGCGTCCGCACGCCTGCCAGCACCACGAGCGTCTGCTGGCTGCGCAGCCGCGCCAGCGCGGACTCGAGGCTCACCAGCCCCGTGTGGTCGATCGAGGGCACGTCGGTGACGTCCAGGATCGCCACGCGCACGTGGCCCGGCGCGCGGTCCAGGGCCCGCATGGCCTTCTGGGCGGCGCCGAAGAACAGCGGCCCGGCGATGCGGTAGAGCAGCACGCCCTCGGGCAAGGGGCCGTGGGGCGAGGGAGCGCCCTGGCCGTAGACCTCCGCCCCCGTGAGCTCGGCCATGCGGCGCATGAAGAGCAGGGCGGCGAGCACGACCCCCACGGTGACGCTGATCACCATGTCGAAGGCGACCGTGAGCGTGAAGCAGGTCAGCAGCACGAGCGTGTCGCTCTTGGGCGCGATGCGCAGCGAACGTACGAAGTGCCCGAGGTCGCTCATCTTCCAGGCCACCACCAACAGCACCGCCGCCAGGGCCGACATCGGCACGTGGGCTAGCAGCGGGGCGATGGCCAGCACGGCGATGAGGACGAAGACGGCGTGGACCACGGCAGCGATCGGCGAGCGCCCTCCAGCGTGGATGTTGGCCGCGGTGCGGGCGATGGCGCCGGTGGAGGCGAACCCGCCGAGGAACGCGCCGGCGATGTTGCCCGTGCCCTGGGCCAGCAGCTCGGCGTCGGGATCGTGGCGGTGCCCGGCCATGGCGTCGGCCACGACGGCGGAGAGCAGCGACTCGATGGCGCCCAGCATGGCGATCGCAAAGGCCGCGCCGGACAGCGCGCGCAGCACGTCGTAGCTGAGCCCGATGGGCGCCCCGTCGGGCCCCGGGAGGTTCCACGGCAGCCCGAACATGGGCGGCGTCTGCGGGATGCCCGGCGCCGCCACCCCGTCCACGAGATGCTGGAAGCGCGTTCCGATCGTGGCCACGTCGAACCCGGGCCAGCACTCCCTCGCCCACAGGGCCCCCAGCGAGACGAGCACGAGCGCCAGCACCTGCGGGGGCACGCGCCGGTTCACCCGCGGCCAGAGCAGCAGCAGCGCCAGCGTGACGCCGCCCGTGAGCGCCTCGGGCCAACGCCAGGTAGGCAGCGCGTCGATCAGCGCGCCCAGGCGCTCGGCGGTGTGCTCGCCCAGCGACCCGGTCGTGAGGCCCAGGAAGTCCTTCACCTGCAGGGTGGCGATCACGACGGCGATGCCGGCGGTGAAGCCCGTGGTCACGGGATTGGGCACGAAGCGGATCAGCTTCCCCATGCCGAAGAGGCCCATCAGGCACAGCAGCACCCCGGCCATCAGCGAGGCGAGCACCAGCCCGCCGAGGCCGAAGCGCGCCGAGATGGGCAGCAGGATGGCCACGAAGGCGGCGGTTGGACCGCTGACCAGCGTGCGCGATCCGCCCAGGAGCGCCGTCACGCTCCCCGCCACGATCGCGGTGTAGAGGCCGTGCTGCGGGGGGACGCCGGCCGCGATCGCCAGCGCCATGGAGAGCGGCAGCGCGATGATGCCGACGACGAGGCCGGCGAGCGCGTCGCGCCGGAGGTGCCCGAACCCGTACCCCTCCGCGAGCGCCTCGCGCAGCGCGGCCGCGGGCCGCGGGAGGCGGAGGAGCGCCTCCTCGGGATCCTCCTCGGCCTGGCTCATGAAAGGACCTCCGCGCGCGACAAGCCTCGCACCGGGGAGGGACGCCCGACGCCGCCCCGGTCAGGCCCGGTCTACAGGTTCCGGCGGTACCGGCCCCCGACCTCGTAGAGCGCGTGCACGATCTGGCCCAGCGAGGCGCAGCGCACCGTGCTCAGCAGCTCCTCGAACACGTTGCCGCCGCCGCGCGCCACGGCCTTCAAGCGCTCGAGCGCCGCAGGCGTCTCCTTGGCATGGGCCGCCTGGAAGGCCTTCAGCCGCGTCAGGCGTCGGTCCTTCTCCTCGCCCGTGGCGCGCGTCAGCTCGGAGACGCGCGGGGTCAGGTCCTCGCCGTGCTCGGGCAGGAAGGTGTTGACCCCCACGATGGGCAGACGACCGTCGTGCTTCTGGCCCTCGTACCAGAGGCTCTGCTCCTGGATGCGCGAACGCTGGTACTGGGTCTCCATCGCTCCCAGCACGCCGCCGCGGTCGTTGAGGCGCCGGAACTCCTCCAGCACGGCGCGCTCGACCTCGTCGGTCAGCCAGGAGACGAAGTACGAGCCCTGCAGCGGGTTCTCGTTCTTGAGCCAGCCCAGCTCCTTGGTGTTGATCAGCTGGACGGCCATCGCGCGCCGCACGCTCTCCTCGGTAGGCGTGGTGATGGCCTCGTCGTAGGCGTTGGTGTGCAGCGAGTTGCAGTTGTCCTGCAAGGCCAGGAGCGCCTGCAGCGTGGTGCGCACGTCGTTGAACTGGATCTCCTGCGCGTGCAGCGAGCGGCCGCTCGTCTGGACGTGGTACTTGAGCTTCTGGCTGCGCTCGTTGGCGCCGTAGCGGTCACGCATGGCCACGGCCCAGATGCGCCGCGCCACGCGCCCGATGACGGCGTACTCCGGGTCGAGGCCGTTGCTGAAGAAGAACGACAGGTTCGGCGCGAACTCGTCGATGGCCATGCCGCGCGCCAGGTAGAGCTCGACCAGGGTGAAGCCGTTGGCCAGCGTGAAGGCCAGCTGCGTGATGGGGTTGGCCCCGGCCTCGGCGATGTGGTAGCCGCTGATCGAGACGCTGTAGTAGTTGCGCACCTCGCGGGCGATGAACGAAGCCTGGATGTCGCCCATCAGGCGCAGCGCAAAGTCGGTGCTGAAGATGCAGGTGTTCTGGGCCTGGTCTTCCTTGAGGATGTCGGCCTGCACGGTGCCGCGCACCGCCGTGAGCGTGCGCGCCACCAGGGCCGCGTCCTCGGCCGCGGCGGGCGGACGGCCCTTCTCGGCCGCGAAGCGTGCGCGCTGCTGGTCGATGGCGGCATTCAGGAACATCGCCAGGATCACGGGCGCAGGCCCGTTGATCGTCATGCTCACGGAGGTGTTGGGGTCGCAGAGGTCGAACCCCTCGTAGAGCACCTTCATGTCGTCGAGCGTGCAGATCGACACGCCGCTCTCCCCCACCTTGCCGTAGATGTCGGGCCGGGGATGCGGGTCCTCGCCGTAGAGGGTCACGCTGTCGAAGGCCGTGGAGAGGCGCTTGGCGGCGTCGTTGCGCGAGAGGTAGTGGAAGCGCTTGTTCGTGCGGGCCGGACCGCCTTCGCCCGCGAACTGGCGCTTGGGATCCTCGTCGCTGCGGCGGAAGGTTCGGCTGAGGCGCAGGATTCGTTCGCCAAGCTCGGGCTTTCGCTGGCCGACCTCCAAGGACTTGCCCCGGATGAACAGTTCGCGCGGATCGCAACGGGCATCGCGGCGATTCAGGATCCCGCCGCACGCACC
>JANOFW010000427.1:0-11228 GCA_031413835.1 Planctomycetia bacterium | reverse complement strand
CGCCCGTCCTGGGCAGCGCCGCCACGCATGTCGTCAGCCGCTTGGGCGGCCTGGGTTTTGGCGCGCTGCGCCGGGGCGACACGCTCGAGCGAGGTGCGCAAGGGGAAGGTGCACGGCCTCGGGAGCTCTCTCACGAGCTGCGCGTGGGCCGCGCCCCCTGGGGCGTGCGCGCCTACCTGGCGCTCGAGGGCGGGCTGCGAGTGGCGCCCGTCCTGGGCAGCGCGGCCACGCATGTCGCCAGCGGGCTGGGCGGGCTGGGCGCCGGCGCGCTGCGGGCAGGCGACAGGCTTGAGCAGGATGCGCGGGCTCCCGGCCAAGAGCCGCGAGGGCTGCCCCGCGACCTCCACGAGGCGCTCGTGGCCCGGCTGCGCGCGCCGCGCCTGCGCGCCACGGACGGCTCGCACGCGGAGCGCTTCGCTGCCCCTGCGCGCCGCGCGTTCTGGGCCGGGACGTTCCTGGTCACCGCGCAAGCCGATCGCATGGGCGTGCGCCTCTCCGGCCCCGCGCTCGAGCCTCCTGGGGGAGGCGTGCTCACCACCGAGGGCCTGCCCGTGGGTGCGGTCGAGATTCCCGGGTCCGGCCAGGCCATCGTGTTGCTGGCGGACGCGCCCCCCACCGGCGGCTACCCGGTGGTCGCCTGCGTGGCCGCCGTGGACCTGCCGCGCCTGGGCCAGCTGCGTCCGCACGACTCGATCCGCTTCCTGCGGGTGGAGCTCGACGAGGCCCGGGCGGCGTATCGTGAGGAGCGGCGTCGCTGGGACGAGGCGCTGCCCCCCGCATGAACCGCCGCCAGATCGACTTGAACGCCGACCTGGGCGAAGACCCCGCGGGCACCGAGGGCGACGCGCTCCTGCTCGCGCTCGTGACCTCGGCCAACGTGGCCTGCGGCGGCCACGCCGGCGACGCGGCCTCCATGCGCGCTCTCGCGCGCCTGTGCCTCGCCCACGGCGTGGCGTTGGGAGCCCACCCCTCCTACCCCGACCGCGACGGCTTCGGCCGGCGCGAGCTCTCGCTCCCGACCAGCGAGGTCGAGAGCTTCGTCTTCGAGCAGCTCGCGGCGCTCGCCGCCGTGGCGCGCGAGGAAGGCGTGACGCTCGCGCACGTCAAGCCGCACGGCGCCCTCTACCACGCCTGCTCGCGAGAGGCCGAGGTGGCCACGGCCGTGGGGCGTGCGGCGCGCGCGCTCGACCCGCGCCTAAGGCTCGTCGCACAGGCCGGCTCCCCCGCGCTCACGCTCTGGCGCTCGATGGGCTTCAAGGTCGCCGCCGAGGCCTTCGCCGACCGGCGCTACGAGCCCGACGGCCACCTGCGCACGCGGCTCGTGGCCGGGGCCCTGATCGAGAGTCGCGAGCGAGCCGCCGAGCAGGCCCTGCGCATCGCCCAGGGCCGCGGGGCCCTGCTCGACGACGGCTCCGTCCTGCCCCTGGCCGCCGACACGCTGTGCCTCCACGGCGACACGCCCCACGCGCTCGAGATCGCGCGCGCGGTGCGCGCGGCGCTCGAGGCGGCGGGCCTGCGCGTGGCGGCGCAGCTTTCCTAGGAGGGCTGCTGGCCCTGCTTCGCCAGCTTCTTGGCCTGCTTCTTGGCGAACTTCTCCTTCACCGTGAGCTTGGGCTGGTTGTTCTTGGACTGCTTGACTTGACCCTTGGCCACTGGACACCTCGTGGGGATGAGAGACTCGTCGGGGGCCGCGCCCCCGGCCGTCGAACGATACTCGCCGTCGGCGAAAGGGCCACAATGTCATGGGCCCGCGCTGCGCCGCCTAGTGCTTCTTCTTCTGCTCCTCGCACCAGGCCCGGTTCTGCTTGAAGAGGCTCGTGTCGGGCAGGCGCGCGAGGCCCTGGTCGTAGATGGCGATGGCCTCGTCCCACTGCTTCTCGTCGCTGAAGGTCTTGGCCCACTGGTACCAGGTGGCCACGGCGTTGTTGCGCAGGCGCGCGTGCTTGGGCAGTCGCTCCAGGGCCTTCGCGTAGACGTCCACGGCCTCCTGCCACTTCTTCGCTCGCGAGGCCCTGCGCCCAACGATCGAAGACCCCGACGGTCGCCTCCTCGACGTCGCTCTCCTGGGGCAGCAGGTCCTTCCAGGCGGCGAGGTCGGCCAGGGCCGCCTCGGGCTGCTCCTTGGAGCGCTCCTGCAGGGCCCGCTGCACGTGGCGCTTGGCCGCTTGCGTCACGTCGTCCACGCCGGGGAAGCGCGCGCGCAGGCCGCGCAGGAATTCGATGGCAGGCAGGGGCGCCTCTGCCGCGACCTTCTTGGACCACTCCTGGGCCAGGTAGCCCAGGTTGTTCTCCAGGCGCTCGTTCTTGGGCAGCCGGGTCAGTCCAGCGGCGTAGGCCTCGACGGCCTGCTCGATGCGCCCGGCCTGCCACTCTCCCTTGGCCCAACGGTCGTAGACGAAGATCCACAGGGCGTCGGGCTCCCCCTCGCCCTCCAGCAGGGTGCGGCCCTCCTCGAGGGCCTTGAGCGCCTGCTCGTACTGCTGCGTCTCGACCAGCTCGTTGACCACCCGCCGCAGCTCGTTCGCGCTGCTCTTGCCCGCGAACTCGAGGCCCGGGAAGCGCTGCTTGAGCGCCTCGGTGGCCCGGGCGGCCTCGGCCGCCCCGCCGGCCTTGTAGGCGGCCTTGCTCCACTCCTGGGCCAGGAAGGCGATGTTCTGCTTGATCAGGCCGTTCTCGGGGTAGCGCTCCCGCGCCCGCGCGTAGACGTCGGCCGCCTCGGCCCAGGCCGCGGCCGCCATGCGCGCTTTCGCCCAGATGTCGAAGACGTAGACGCCCGTCTGCTCGCGCGCCTTGGCGTCGGGCAGGAGGTCCCCGGCCGAGGCGAGCAGCGCGAGCGCCCACTCGAAGCGCCCGGCGTCGGCTGCCTGCGTGGCCTCACGGCGCACGTGGTTGGCGCCCGCCTCGGCCACCTCCGGGTTGCCGGCGAACCGCAACTGCAATGTGCGCAGCCGCTCGAGCGCCTGGTCGGGACCCTCGGCAGCGGACAGGGCGCGGGCCCACTCCTGCGCCAGATAGCCGGCGTTCCTCACCAGGCGTGGCTCGGCGGGCACGACGGCGAGGCCCCGCTCGAGCGCCGCGGCCGCCTGCTCGAATCGCTGCGTGTGCACCTCGTGCTGGAACCAGCGCAGGTAGAGGTTCAGGCGCCAGGACGCGACCTCGGCGAGGGGCGCGCCCGTCAGCTTCGTGAACCCCGGCGCGGCGGCCGCCAGCGCCTTCTCCCAGTCGCGCGCGTCGGCGTGCTTCTCGGCGGCCTTGAGGAACACCCAGGACTGCCGCTCCAGGAACCCGCCCTCAGGCACCGCCTGGGCGGCGCGCGCGAGGATCGCAAGCGCCTCCTCGGCGCGGCCGGCGTCGATCTCGCGCTCCGACCAGCGCTGCCAGACCCACAGGCGGTTGTTGAGCAGCGCCGCGTCCTGGGGCGCGAGCGCCAGACCCGTCTCGATCACCTCCAGGGCCGCCTCGAAGGTGCCGGCCTCGGCCAGGTCCACGCCCCACTTCGCCAGCGCCCCCAGCGCCCCCTTGACCGCCGAGTCGAACTGCGCATCCAGGCTCATGGCGCGGAAGAAGGCCAGCAGCGCCTCGTGGTAGCGCTTGTCCTGCGTGAGCGTGACGCCGTGGTTGTAGTAGATGATCGCCGCCAGGCCGGCCTCCTCCACCTCGCGCCGCTGGTCGCGGTGGATGTCCTGGATGTAGCGGAAGCCGGTGGCCTTCTCGAAGCGCGCCACCACGGCGGGATCGCGTTGCGGGTCGTAGCCCTCGGCGGTGGTGGTCTCCACGTCGCGGTGCAGCGTGCCCTCGTAGACGATGGCGAAGGCGTGCGTGGGCACCTCGATGGCCCGCGCGTCGATCCCGAGCCGGAGCGCCAGGCAGTTGAAGAGCACCGCCGAGGAGACGCAGTTGAAGGTGCCCGTGTCGAGCACCGTGTGCAGGTCGGTCTGGCCCGCGACGTAGCCCTTCGCCATGGGCCCCTGGTGGAGCCAGCGCAGCAGCCGATCGCCCTTGGACGCGCGCCCCTCCCCCTTGGCGAGCGCCGCGCGCGCCTCCTGCTCCAGGTCGTCCAGGCGCCTGTGGTAGGCCGCGCGCTTGGCCGGTTCGAGCAGGCCCGAGGCCAGCAGCGCGGCCTCAGCGAAGCCCCGCGCATCCAGGCGTGCCGCCTGCGCCTTGGCGAAGATGGCCTTCTCCTCCGCGCTCACGCTCACCTTGAGCGACGAGGTCTTCTCCAGCCGCGCCAGCACGTCCAGGGCCTTGGCGGGCGACTCGGCGAAGGCGTAGCGGGTCTCAGGCGGCCCCTCGCGGCCCAGGACCTCGACCTCGGCCACGGCCACCCTCGTGGCGCCCGCCGGGGGCGTCAAGCGCACCAGGATCCAGCGCGCCTGCAGCGGCAGGAACTCGAGAGTCTTGGGGGCCGAAGCCGCGTCGAGCGGGTCGGAACGCGCCGAACGGAACCCCGCGTGCGCCGAGGCGGTCGAGACCAGCACCTCCACGCGCGCGGCGGCGACCTTGCTCGCGCCGGCCGGCGGCAGCGTGACGCGCACGCCCTCGGGCGCCACGTCGGCCCCGCCGAAGCCGAAGACCACCTCTAGCGGCGCGGCTTCGCTCGCCTCCACCTCGGCCACGCTCTGGGCATCTCCGTCCGTGAGGGCCTTGAGCAGCGCGGCGCCCCCGGACAGGCTCGTGGCGGCGATCTGCGCCGCGGGAAGGCGCAGCAGGTTGATAGGCTTCTCGTCGGCCGCCCGGGCCGCCCCCGCGCCCCCCAGCCCCACGAGACCCAGGCCCACGAGACCGAGGACGATCGCCGCGGCACGCCTGAACTCGCACGACATGCCGGCTCAGTCCCCGAGCTGGGTGAGGACGGTCGCCTGTCGGGTCCGGAGGAACGACCGCAGGGACGCCACGGCCGCGTGGAACGAGGGGAAGTCGACGCTCGGGTTCTGGTCGCCCTCCGAGACCGAGCCCCCGATCCGCTCGTAGGCCGCCGCCAGGCGCGCCTCGATCGCGACGGGGTCCCAGGAGGCCAGCGCCGCGCGCAGGTGGTCCACATAGCGGGCGCGAAGGGTCCCGTCCGCGAAACAGCGCTGGGCCAACAGCGCCCGCGGGTGAGGCGGCGCGAGCACCGAAGCCTCGGCCCGCACCAGGCACTGGTCCGCCCCCCAGGGCAGCAGCGAGAAGAGGCCGGTGGAGGGGTCGTGGTAGGCGTAGTAGTTGTTGGGGCTGAGGCTGGACGCGTCGTGCACGTTCAGACTCGCGTAGCCGTCCCAGTGATCGAGCAGCGCCTCGACGGCCCAGTAGCGCAGGAACTCCTCGACGTCGAGCACACCCTCGAGCGCGGCGGTGAACTCATCGTCCGGGGTGGCGAGCAGCACGGCGGCGAGCGCGAGCAGGTCGGAGCGGTCGTTCTCGTCCTTGTTGGTGTCGAGCTCCAGGGCGTCCACGTCGGTCAGGTCCACGCCGGGCGCGCCCTCGTAGAGGTTGCCCTTGCCGTCGGCGAAGTTCCGGTCGAGGAACCCGCCCTCGTAGGACTCGGCGACCACGTAGACGCCCAGGTAGTCGCCATTCAGCCGCACGCGCGCATGGGCCGCCCGCCGGGCCGGCACGCCGGCCCGGCGCCAGAGGTCGTAGGCCATGAACTCGGAGAGGAACGACGGGTCCTGCACGGCGTTGTTGAGCACGAACTTCTTGACGCCGTGGAGGCTACGCCCCTTGACGAACTCGTTGGTCTTGAAGCTGAACCCGGGCTTCTCGCCTAGCGACCGTGCGCTCCCCGTGCCCCCCTTGAGCCGCACGCCGACGTCGGCCAGCTCCACGCCGTCGTAGACCAGCGTGCAGCGCACGCGCAGGTCCGAGAACGGCACGAGCAGCGCGAGATCCTCCGGCAGGACGGTCAGCTCGGCGTAGTGGAGGAGATCCTCGGCGAACACGTCGCTGGTCTGCGTGGGCTTGGGGATCTCGGGGATCCCGATGCCACCGCCGCTGCCGCACCCCGCGCCGCAGGAGAGCGCAAGCCCGAAGACGAGCGCCCAGCGGGCCCGGCCTGCGGCCAGGGCCCACGCAGGGATCCTCAGGAGGGTCGCCACCATCGTCGCCAGCACGCTCACCTCGCATATCGGAGGGCCTGGGTCGCGGGGCAAGATGCTACACAGCCGGCCGCCGCCGTGGGAAGACGGCGGACCCACCCTGGCTCCTCCGCCGAAGCCCCGGGACGATGTCAGCGCGCCGCGGCCGGCTGTTCCAGCTCGACGCCGGCCACGCTCGTCTCGGGGCCCCAGGTGGAGAAGCCGATGCGCTGTCGGCCCGGGATGGCGAGCAGCGACACGCTGCGCAGCAGCACGAGATCGCCCAGGGTCACCGTGAGGCGCCCATCGTTGAAGGTGAGCAGCAGGGGCAGCTCCTCCACGTCCTTCGCCACGACCGGCAGCGGCTGCGGCGGGACCTGGTAGTGCAGGTCCTCGTAGCGCTCGAGGCGCGCCGCCACCTGCTTGTCGCCGTCGGGATGAACGATCAGCGTCCAGCCGGCCAGCCCGTCCGTGCCGCCGTCGCCCTGGAAGGTGACCGCGATCTTCGGCGCCTGGCCTGCCGGCGGCACCAGGTCGAGCCGCAGCCGGAAGTCGGTCAGGCCTTCGGTCGCCTTGGGCTTCAACCACAGCAGGTTGGACGGCGCGTCGGTCGGGTAGCCGGGGCGCACGCTGTAGCGCCGCCACGAGACCTGCCCGTCCGTGGCCTCGCCGATCAGGCGCTTGTTCGCGACCTTGAAGCGTCCCACGGCGACGTCGAAGTGCCCCTCCACCTTCTTGGCGCGGAAGGCTTGGTCGAAGACGTCCCGCCACGACGGCTTGGTGGGCGCGCTCACCGTGGACGGTCCGGAGGCGTCGGCGTCCACGCGCAGCCCCTCGATCGCCAGGCCGTCGCGCCGCGAGAGCGCCAAGACGAACCCTGCCGGCCCGGCCCGGTTCTTCAGCTTCAGGAGCAGCTTGTTGCGGCCTTGCTTCAAGACCACCGGCAGACGCATCGCGTCGGGCATCGGGGCGCGGGGACCGCGGTACCAGGGCTGCCAGCCCGTCTCGGCGCGGCGTACGTAGCTCTCCACGCGTCGGTCGTTCAAGAACAGCGTCACGTCGTCGTCGGCCCGCAGATGGACCAGGGCCGGCTGCTCTTGATCGACCGTGAGCCAGGTGAGCCCGTAGGAGGCGGTGTCGTCCTGGTAGCTGAAGTTGAGCGACACCCAGCCGTACGGGTCGATGACCACCGCCCCCTCCGGCCCGGCGCGCCGCCAGCGGCAAGAGTTGAGGCCGTCCTCGTACTGGCGCGCGAGGTCGATTTCCTCCTCCGGCGGGAAGACGCGCGCGCGCGGGTCTGCCCCCGGGCTGCGGAAGGGGCCGATCACCTGCCAGTCGTAGATCACGCCCAGCCTGCGGCCCACCTCGCGCACGGCCTCGGCATGGCCCGAGCCTCCCGCCTGCGCGAGCATGTGCCGCGCCAGCAGGTCGCGCGTGACGGGCGAGTTGGGATGTCGCGCGAACTCCTCCGCGCGCCGGGCCAGCTCCGACTCGCCCTTGGCGAGGAGCTCGGCCTCGAGCGGGAGCGCTTGGCGGTCCGACTCCTCGAGCGGGAAGCGGAACGCCAGCAGGTCGTCGAAGGCGCCCGCGCCGAAGGACTCCACCAGGTAGTGGGCCAGCGCGCGGGCGATGTAGGGCTCGCGACCGTCGCCCGAGGGCGCGCGCCGGTAGGCGCGGAAGAAGCGTCGGTACGGGCGCCAGTCGTGTCCGCCGGGCACGCGCGTGTACTTGTCGGCGAAGTGCAGGAAGAAGCCGGCGCTGGGACCGTAGTCCTGGATGCGCCAGTAGGCCAGGTCGCGCCCCAGGTAGTCGCGTCGGAAGGCCTCCAGGTTCGAGGCGAAGGCGTGCGCGGTGTCGCCGTCCTGCCCCAGCATCTCGAACAGGTAGGCCGCGCCGAAGTTGGCCAGCCCCTCGCGAAAGCCGGCGTAGATGGGGTCCGTGTCGTCCACGCAGTGCGTGAGCTCGTGGTAGAGCAGCCCCGTGTCCACGCGCGTCGTCTTGGCCGTCGGGTCGGCGCGGCCGATGTCGATCGTCTTGCCGCCGGCCTGCCCACCGCCGAAGTCCCACAGCTCCTTGTAGTAGACCGTGATGCGGTCGCCGGAGGGGTTGGGGCTGCGTCCGAACAGATCGGTCAGGAAGACGTGAGCCAGGTCGTAGCGCAGCCGTGACTCGGGGGGGATCCCCTCCACCAGCGTCCGCGGCCCGATGAAAAGGAACTTGTGCGAGGGCACGGTGGTCAGGCGCGCGAACGCCGGATGCTGGCGGGCCGCCTCGACGGCCTGCGCCTCCTCCGGCGGCGTGTCGCCTAGCCAGGCGCGCTCGAGCTGCTCCTGGGCCGCGCGCGCCTCGGTGGCCAGCGCCTGGTCGCCGCCCAGGGCCAGCGTGCGCAGCAAGATGCGCGCCGTGGCGTACTGCTTGGCCGCGGCCAGGGCGCGCGCCTCCTTGAGCAGCGCGGCCGTGCCGCCGTGTTTTGCGATCAGCGCCTGGGCCTCCTCCTTCTCCACATCGGTCACCTTGCCCAGGATGCGCACGCGCAGGTCGTCCAGGTCCTTCTGGGCGCGCTGGGCATCGCCAAGCGCGCCCAGGACCGCCGCGCCCCGCTGCTCCTCGAGCGATCCGCCAACCTCCTCGAGCAGCCGCAACGCCGCGAAGAGCCGGCCGCGGTCGAACTGGCGTCCCGACTCCTCCCGCAGGTAGCGCACGCGCTCGGCGGCGATGCGCGCCGCCACGATCTCTTCCTCGAGCGCGCTGGGCGGGTCGGCCGTGAGCGAGCCCAGCCGCATCAGGGCGTCGCGGAAGCGGCGCTTCGTGCCGTCCTCTACGGCACGACGCAGCGCCGTCTCGAGCAACCTCCAGGCATCGGACAGGAGGCCGGTGCGCGTCAGCTCCTCCGCGCGCGCCACGATCCGGGCCGCCACGTCCTCGGCGTCGGTGGGCTGCATCTCGGGCAGGACCAGCACCGCGATGGTCAGCAGGCCCGCGCGCGGCGTGTCGTCGCTGCGGAAGGGCAGCACGCGATCCGCCGCCGGGTCGAAGAAGCCCAGGCGCAGTTCCACCTCGGCCCCGGCGGGCACGTCCGCCTCCTGCGGCACGGGCACGGGCATCTCGTAGGCGACCTTCTGGCCCTTGCGCCAGGAGGCCGTGGGCGTGCGCGGGGCGTGGCTCAGGTCGAGCAGGGTCCGACCCTGGTACGTCAGGATCAGCTTCACGCGGTAGGGCCGGCCGACGTCTTCCTCGACCGTGGTCACGAGGCGCACACGCCAGAGCGCCATCTCCCCCGCCTCGCGTGCGTCCACCTCCGCGGTCACCCGGACCGGCACCTCCGTGGGCTCAGCCGGGTCGTCGTCGCTCTGCGCCGACCTCCCCCCCATCAGGGAGGCCGCCAGCAGCAGAGCCAGCGCCAGCGCTCGTCCGAGGCCACGCGCCTGCATGCAAGACCTCCCAGGAAGGACCATGCTACCGGGGAGCCGCCTGCGATCGGTGTTGTCCTGAGCCCCGGCGTCCTGCGACAATCGGCTGCCGTGAGGACCAGCCTCGGGCCATTCCGTATCGAGGGCATCCTGGGCGAGGGAGGGATGGGCGTCGTCTACGCGGCCCGCGACGAGCGCCTGGGGCGCCTGGTGGCCCTCAAGACGATCCGCCCGGCCAGCACCGACCCCGAGGCCCGGGCGCGGCTATGGCGCGAGGCGCGCGCCGCCGCCAGCGTCAACCATCCTCACGTCTGCGGCATCTACGAGGTCGGCGAGATCGACGGCGAGATCTACGTCGCCATGGAGCACCTGGAGGGCGAGACGCTCGCGCAGCGGCTCGCGCGTGGGGCGTTGCCGCTCAAGGACGCGGCGGCCGTGGCGCTGCAGGTGCTCTCGGCGCTCGAGGCCATGCACGCGCTCGGCATCGTGCACCGCGACCTCAAGCCCGCCAACGTGTTCCTCACGGCCCACGGCGCCAAGGTGCTCGACTTCGGCCTCGCCCTCCCGCTCGCCGGCCCGCTGGCCCTGGCCGCCGACCGGATCACGCTCCCGGGCATGCTGCTGGGCACCCCCGGCTACATGGCGCCCGAGCAGTTCACGGGCGAGCCCGTGGGACCCGCGACGGACCTCTTCGCGCTGGGATCGATCCTCTTCGAGCTGGCCGCGGGCCGGCCGGCCTTCACCGGACGCACGGTGCTGGACGTCTATCACGCGGTGGCGCACGAGCAGCCGCCCGCGCTCACGGGAGGCCCCGCCGCGCTGGCCCTGGACCGCGTGATCCGCCGGGCGCTGAGCAAGGAGCCGCACGAGCGCCACGACTCGGCGGCCGACATGGCCGCTGCGCTGCGCGAGGCGCAGGAGGCCCTGCAGGGCGAGCAGACGGTCAGCGTGCGCACCGTCAAGCGCGTCCTGGTGCTGCCCTTCCGCCTGCTGCGGCCCGACGCCGAGCTCGACTTCCTGGCGCAGGCGCTGCCCGAGGCCGTGGTCGCCACGTTGGCCCAGCGCGCAGGGGTGGTCGTGCGCGCCGCCGGCGCCTCGAAGCGCGTCCCGGGCCAGCCGGAGCCCGAGCTCGCGTCGCTGGCCGCCGAGGCCTCCGCCGACTGGGTGGTGACGGGTTCGCTGCTGCGCGGTGGCGAGCGGCTGCGGGTGGCCTGCCAGCTGGTCGCGGCGTCCTCCGGCGACGTGGTCTGGTCGGACACGCTCGACGCGGGCGTGCACGACCTGTTCGCCGTGCAGGACGAGATCGCGCGCCGCGTGGCCCACGCGCTGGCCCCGGCCTCCCCTTCGGGCAAGGCGCTGCCTGCGCCGAGCACCCGTCCCGCCGGGCCCCCGGCCTCGCCCGCGGCCTACGAGGCCTATCTGCGAGCCAACCAGCTGGCCTTCAACACGAGCCAGATGTCGCGGGCGCGCGATCTCTACCGCGCCGCGCTCGCGGAGGACCCGCGCTACGCACCGGCGTGGGCGCGCCTGGGCCGTGTCTACCGCGTGATGGCCAAGTACGGACAGGCCGAGCCCACCGAAGCCTACCGGCTGGCGGGGGAGGCCTTCGCGCGCGCCCTCGAGCTCGATCCGGAGCTGCCGGCGGCGCACAACCTGTTCACCTACTTCGAGATCGAAGAGCTGGGGCGGGCCCGCGCGGCGATGACGCGCCTCCTGACGCGTGCCCGCGCCCGCCCCGACGATCCGGAGCACTTCGCCGGCCTGG
>JANOFW010000426.1:0-2426 GCA_031413835.1 Planctomycetia bacterium | reverse complement strand
CCTCGAGTTCCCCGCCGCCGTGACGATCCTGGTGGGGGAGAACGGCTCGGGGAAGTCCACGCTGCTGGAGGCCCTGGCCGTGCTGCTGGGCGTGCCGACCGAGGGTGGCAGTCGGCAGGAGACGGCACGCGCGGAGCACGCGGGGTCCGGCGCGGCGCTCGCACGCGCCTTGCGGCCATCGTTCCTGCGACGCCCGCGAGACGCCTGGTTCTTTCGCGCCGAGAGCCTGGTGCGCTTCGCCGACCTGCTCGACGAGCGCGAGGTCGATCCCGACTTCCTGGGCGATCCCTACCAGGAGTACGGCGGTCGCAGCCTGCATGAACGCTCGCATGGCGAGGCCTTCTTCGACGTGCTCGGCGGCCGGCTGAGCGCGGGACTCTTCCTGCTCGACGAGCCCGAGGCGGCGCTCTCCCCGCAGCGGCAGCTGGCGCTGCTGGTGCTGCTCGACCGGCTCGCTCGCTCCGGCGAGGCGCAGGTGGTGATGGCCACGCACTCGCCCGTGCTGATGTCGTTGCCGGGGGCTGCGCTGCTGTCGTTGGATGGGGGCGCTCCACGCCGCATCGCGCTCGCCGAGACGTCGCACTACCGCGTGACGCGCGGCGTGCTCGAGCACCCAGAGCGCTGGCTGCGCCCGCTGCTCGACCCCGAGCCGCCGCCTTAGGCCGAGGCGACGCCCTGCGGCCGCTCAGCGGCACGCCGGGGGCGCCGGGTCCAGGCCACCCAGCCTCTTGAGGCGCGCGATCCGTGCGGGAGCGAGGCCCTCGGCTTCGGTCTTGGGGGCCAGCAGGGCGTGCGCCTTGGCGAACCTGGGGCGCGCCTCCTCGGACTTCCCCTGCGCCGCGAGGCACTCGCCGATCTCCTCGAAGACGTAGCCGTCCGGCTCGGGCAGCTTGGCGAGCTCGTGCTGCTGGGCGAGCGCCTCGTCGAGGCGTCCCAGCGAGCGCAGCGTGCGCGCGACGGCCCAGCGGCTGATCCGCCCCTCGTCCGCGGCCTTCCGCTCCTCGCGGAAGAGGACGTCGGCCTGGAAGAGCGCCAGCGCCTTCTCGTAGTCGCCCCGGTCGTGGTAGGTCCAGCCGAGGTTGAAGCGCAGCGGCCCCAGCCAGCGACGCGCCGCCGCGTCCTTGGACGCCGCCGCGAAGGCAATCGTCTTCTCGGACCAGGCGATCGCAGCCTCCCCCGTCACGGTGATCGCGAGCATGTGGCCCGCGTCGGCCGCATGGCCGTCCTGGCCCGCGGCGCGTGCGAGGTCCCAGGCGAACTCGAACAGGGGCTGGGCCTTCTCCGGTTGCTTGGCCGAGCGGAAGGCCCGACCGCGCTCGAGCAGCACGCGCATGCGCGCCTCACTGGGCGTCTTGCCCAGCAGCCTCTCGGCGCGATCGAGCGTGGCGTGCGCCGCGTCGAAGCGGCCCTGCAGCCCCTCGGCGCGCGCCAGCTGCGAGAGCAGCTGCGCGAGGTAGTCGATCTCGCCCAAGGCCTCGGCCCTGGGAAGCAGGGCCCGGAAGCGTTCCTCCGTCGCGGGCACGTCGCTGAAGTCCCACAGGCTCTCGAGCGCGGGCAGGGCCTCGGCCGTCGGCTCCTCGGCCGCCAGACCAAGGCACCCCACGGCGAGCACGAAGCTCATGACGGCCGCGGTCGCATTCAGGGAGAGAAAATACCGAGCCAGGCTCATAGTTGAGTAGTTTCTGTCACGCCTGCGGCGGTGGGTGGCGCCTGTGTCCGGCGTCGAGCGCGGCCCGCGCGATCGACAAGCAGGCCGCGGCGTAGGCGGGATCGCCAAGCAGCTGGGCGGCGTGCAGTCGATAGCGTATGCGTGCTTCCGAGTTCGAGATCTTCAGGCGCTTGGCGATCGCGTCGTAGCGCAGCCCCGCAAGATCGCGCAGCAGCGCCACCCGAGCGATCGGCCCGAGGGCTCGCGCCGGCCCGCGCCTGCCGCGCACCTCGCCGCGGATGTCGGATCCGCCCGCCGTCCATGCCTCCTCCACCGTGGCCGCGTCCACGACCGGGATCCCGGGCCGCGTCTGGTCGGCCAGCGCGGCCTTTCGCACCATCCAAGCGTACACCCGCTCCGGAGCCGCGGCCACTAGGTCGTCCAATGGGTCCGGCTCCAGGTCGCGCCGTGCCATGCGCGCCTCGATCAGCTGGGTGAGGCGCGGACCACGGCGCGGCGCGAACTCGCGCTCGTAGGCAGCCCACGCCCCCGGAGCCCCCGGGACCTTCCCGCCCAGCATCTCCCCCACGAACCAAGTCGAAAACCACGGGGGCGTCTTGCCTCGCGCCCAGTAGGTGGCGCTGCCGTGCGCATAGGCCTCCGGGGTCGGCGCGAGGCGGGCCTCCACGGGGTTGGCGTCGAGGTAGGCGATCACGTTGAGCCGATCGATGTCCGAGGTGACGGGCCGGCTGCCGAAGCGGCCGCGGAACAGGCTGCC
>JANOFW010000425.1:0-6708 GCA_031413835.1 Planctomycetia bacterium | reverse complement strand
CACGACTTCGCGGCCAGCGTGCTCCACGATCGCGGCGGCAACGACCGCTACGACGGCAACACGTCCTGCAATGGCTGCGGGCTGACCAACAGCGTGGGCCTGTTCTTCGAGCGCGGCGGTGACGACACCTACGCCTCCAAGCGCGAGGGCGGCTTCAACGCGGGTCGGCCCGCGCGCGGCTTCGGTAGCGTGGGCGTGTTCGTGGACCTGGCCGGCAAGGACGACTACCTCGGGCCTCCCGCTCCAGGGGGGCCCGGTGACGACGCGCTCTGGCGGGGCAGCGACGTGGGCCTGGGGCTCGATGTCGCGGCGGAGGCTCCCGCCCCCAGCGCCCCCGGAGCATCGACACCCGTCGCCGACCAGTCTTTGGGCAAGGTCGAGATCCCGCCCATCTGCCGCTACGAAGGTCCGCTGACCCAGGAGGTCTTCGACGAACTCTGGGCCATCGCCGTGCGCTGGGAGGTAGGCGACAACCGCTCCATCGTTCCCGAAGCACGGAAGCGATTGATTGTATTTGGCAAGCATATGGCGCCCATGCTGGACGCCAAGATGGAGAAGGACGAGTCGGGGCTGGAGCTGAGGGCCTTCGTCGATGTCCTGGGGGGGCTGTGGACCCAGGCGGGGGGCGAGCAGGTCGTGCTCGACCTGCTGCGCCGCAACGCCGTCCCGGAGGCCAGCGAACGGCGCCGGAAGGTGAGCCTGCACCTGATCGGCGAGCTCAAGGTGAAGGAGCTCGAGGGCGCGGTGGTGGGGCTCTTGAAGGGGGAGGACGAGACCCTGGCCCGCCGCGCTGCGGGCGTGCTCGCCTTGCTCGGCAGCCAGGCCGGCAACGAGACGCTGCTCGGCTGGATCGAGCCCGACGGCGACGAGCGCAAGATCCTGGCCGCCTTGGGCACCCTGCTGGCGACCGAGTCGGCCGTCTATCCCCAGGTACGGCCCCTGCTGGACCACCGGCTGGTGACCGTCCGAACGCGTCTGGCCACCCTCCTGGCCGAGAAGAGGGCCAGCTACGGCTCCAAAGTGCTGGCGGACCTGGAGGCCGACGGCCTGACCCCCCGGGCGGTCCGCACCCTGCTCGACTCCGTGGCACGTGGGCCGATCGCGCCCACTGACGAGAACCACCTCCGCTACCTCGTGGCTCACAAGGACTGGGGCGTTCGTGCTGACGTAGCGCGTGTCGTTCAAGCCTGGCTCGCGATGAAGGACGGCCCAAAGGGCTGGACCTTCCCTGCGGGCTTCTCGATGCTCCTCGCGGGGCTAGAACAGGACCCCGACCCCTTCGTCCGCCGCCTCTCCGCCCCCGTCGTCCCCCCCCTCACCCCCGCCGCTCGCTGAGTAGTTGCTGACCCCACCTACTCAGGAGACGTCGAGACGAGGTCCGGGTGAGTAGGTGGGGTCAGGCACCGTCTATTCAGGGGTGGTGTCCCAGATTGAGCTCTGGAACTCGTGCTGGGGCACGCCGGGGCGCTGGCTGGGGTGCGGAGGGCCGCCGCGGAGGACGACATGCAGCCTGGCTACACGAGTCTTCCTACATGAGGACGACGCGGGGGCCCGAGCGCCCCCAGCCCAGCGCCCCGTCCGTCCGCCGTGGGGCAGATCGACCGATCCACAAGGTGCCTTGGCGGAGGGCCTCGGGGCCGGTATCGTGCGGGACTTGCTGGGTCGGGAGGGTTGCCGTCGTGAATCAGCGCCTGAGGACTGCCCCCGGGGGGTGGTGGCTAGCGGTCGTGGCGCTGGGCGCCGCGGCCGTGCTGGCGACCGGCCCTGCCAAGGCCGACGGCATCGGCGATCCCGCGCCCGACGTGCGGCCCCGGCCCCCGGAGCCCCCTGCCCCGGAGGCGGTGATCGCCGACTGGGACATCGACCACCTCTCGCCTGACGCCGGCCTGGGGCCTCCGCCGCCGCGCCGCGATCCCTTCACCCTGCGGCACATCCGCTACCGGCCCGACACCGAGATGGGCAGCGTGACCGCGCGCGAGCTCGAGGTGCGGCGCATCCCGCAGTTCGTGGACGTGATCGAGCGCAAGGACTTCGTCGAGTGGCGGCCCATGGAAGCGGGCGACCACTTCGGGCGCCTGCCCAACGTGACGTTGGGCGACAGCGGCAGCCCCTTCCTGCAGATCCCCGGGATCCGCGGCTTCGGCGGCGACCGCGTGCGCGTGCTGACCGACGGCGTCTGGCCCTCGTCGCAAGCCCTGGGCTTCTTCGGGACCTCGCTCTCCCTGTGGGATCCCGAGACCATCGAGCGCATGGAGGTCTACCACGGCCCCGGCGCCTACCTGCGCGGCATCGACGCGCCCGGCGGCCTGATCAACATCGTACCGCGCCGTCCGCGGCGCCACGGCAAGGGGAGCGCCGACGTCGGCTTCTCGAGCGCCTTCTCGAGCGCCGAGCAGCGCTGGAAGAACCGCGTCGAGGTGGACGCCGGCTCGGGGCGCTGGGCCGGCTTGGGCGGCTTCTCCTACCTGACGGTGGACGACCGCGACACCGGGGGCGGCACGCTCACGCCCAGCAGCTACGAGCAGTTCTCCGCGGATCTGGCCCTGGACTACTTCCTCACCAACCGCAGCCGGGTGGGCGTGACGGCCCAGCTGGTGCGCGCGCAGGACATCGCCTCGCCCCTCGCCGCGGGCAACTCGGTCAACCAGCCGGCCTACGACCGCTTCTACCTGGCGCTCTCGCTCACCAGCTTCGACGCGGGCTCGTTCTTCCACGGCACACGGGCCTCGATCTCGCTCGACACCTTCTTCCAGGACGAGGATCGCGACCTGGGCACCGGCTCGTCCCTGGCCGGCGAGAGCGACGTGAACAGCTTCGACTTCCACCTGGAAGGCCAGCTGCAGCTCTTCTGTTGCCACACGACCTACGCCGAGCTCACCGTGGGCTGGGCGAACCTCGACCGCACCGAGACGCTGCTCTGCCTGCCGGAGACCTCGCCCACGGGCGGCGGCCCCATCGACGAGGTCGACCTGGGTGACCTGCGCCTGTCGCGCTTCATCGAGCAGGGGGGCAGGCCCTACGCCGTGCCGGGCAACTGCGTCGAGGCCACGAACAGCTTCCAGGCCGACGAGCTCTCGATCGTCGGCATCCTGCAGGACGAGTGCCACAACGCTTCGTGGGACTGGACCGGCGGCCTGCGCGTGGACTTCTACAGCATCGACGACAGCCGCTCGGGCGGCAGCGACGAGACCAACGTGCTCGTGAGCGGCGCGGGCGGTCTCGTCTACCACCTGACGCAGCGCATGAGCGTCTTCGGCAACGCCTCGCTGGGCTTCCGCCGCCCGACGCTCTTCGAGCTCAACGCCACCGAGGTGGTGGACGGCCGCACGCTCTTCGGCAACGTCGATCTCGACCCCGAGATGCACGCCAACCTCGAGGTCGGAACGAAGATGGCCATGCGCGACCGCTGGGCGCTGCAGACCGCGCTCTTCGCCCACTACACCGACGATTTCATCGGGCCCGTGGATCTCGCCCCCGGTCCCGACCAGAAGCTCGAGAACCTCGACGACGCCCTGCTCCTGGGCGGCGAGCTGGCCGCCTCGTGGCGGCCGTTCACCACCATCGAGGGCCTGGAGCTGCTCGGCACCCTGGGCACCACGCGCTCCACCGACGAGGACGTGGTTGAGGGCGTGCCCCTCACCTGGCGCACGGCGGCGCGCTACAGCGTGCCCCAGCCCCAGGGCTACCGCGTGCGGCGCTGGTTCGGCGAGCTCTCGCTCTACGGCGCCTCCGCCGCGCGCGACGGCCTGCGCGGCGACGGTGCCTGGGCGACCGCCGACCTGATCTTCGGCACGGGCGTGGACCACCTCTGCGGACGCGGCGGGTGGGTCAACTTCGGGGTGACGAACCTTTTCGACGTCGAGTACACGCGCGCCACCTCGCTGCTCGAGGCGCCGGGGCTGTCGATCTTCATGAGCCTGGGCGTCGACTTCTAGTCCGGCGGCCGGAGGCACGGGCTGGGGTAGGGTGGAGCGCGTGGACCTGCCCGTGATCGTCGGCGATCTGACGTTGCCCGCGCGGCCGGCGACGCCCGAGGTCTTCGCGCCGTTCGGCCGGTTGCTCGCGCCGGGCGCGCGGGTGAAGCTCGCGTTGGGCGGCGGTGCGCTCCTGGCCCTGGACCACGCCCAGCCGGGCCCGCGCCGGGTGACGCACCTGGTGCGCTACCCGCATGCCGCACGGGTCCTGCTGCCCATGGGCCTGGGGACGCTGCTGCTCGTCGTGCTGCCGCCGGGCGAGAGGCCGGGCGGGCCGCCGGCGGCGTTCCTCGTGCCGCCAGGCAGCGGCGTGATGTTGAAGCCGGGGGTCTGGCACGCCGGACCCGTGCCGCTGGCCGAGATGCCCGTTTGCGAGCTGCTCGAGACCAGCGGTCCGGTTGATCGCCTCGACCGCCGCCCGCTCAGCGAGCTGGTGGGGGCCGAGGCGGCGCGTGTGGTCCTGCCCGAGGAGAGCGACGGCCGACCCGCACGCTTCCACCTGGAGCAGCCCAACAGCGTGCTGGTCGATCCGCTGCTCGTCGGGCGCCTGAGGCTGGCGCTCCTGGCCCTCGACGAGCTTCAGGTGGGCCCGGGCGACGCGGCGCTCGCGGCCGAAGGCGAGCGCCTTGCCGCGACGCTGCGCGCGGACTACGGGGCGCTCGCCTTCGAGGACATCCCGGGCGTGGGTGAGGCGCGGGCGCTGTTCCGCGCCCTGGATCTCGACCCCGCCCGCACGCGGCCCGCCTGCGAAGCGCTGCTCGAGCTGGTGATGCACGGCCGGGCGCTGCCGCGCGTCAACGCCTTCGTGGACACGCTCGCCCAGTGCGCGTTGCGTCTGCGCGTGCCGCTGGCGGCCTACGACGCCGACCGGCTGGGCGAGCAGGTCCTGGTACGCCTGGGGGCCGCGGGGGAGGTCTATCCCGGTCCTGCCGGGCGGCGCGTGCGGGCCGCGGGAAGGCCCCTGCTCAGCGACCGCGAGGGGCCGTTCGGCGGCCCGGCTGGCGACGCGTTCCGGGCCCGGGTGGGCGTCCAGACCCAGCGCGCGCTGGTGGCCCTCTTCCTGCCGGTGGGCATCGACCGCCAAGCCGCCGACGGGCTGCTCGACGGCCTGAGGCAGGCCCTGACCCAGGGCTGCGGGGGTCGCGAGAGCGCGCGTCACATCGTCTGAGGTCCAGGCTCCCGGGCTCGAGCTTCCGCCTGTTCGTGCGCCGCAACCCCTTTCAGGCGTACGAGTTATGTCCGCCGCCGTCACCGACTCCCCCCTCCCGCCAGGGTCGCGGCGCGCGCTGGCGGGGCCCGGCAACCGTGGACGGGGCGCGCGCTTCCCGTGTATGCTCGGCCCTTTCCCTCCCTCCCCGCCCCCGCGATGCCTCCGAGCACGCGGGCTGGTTGTGGGTACCCCTCGATACGCGGAGAACGCGGCATGCCTTGGAAGAACGAAATCGATCGACTGGTCTCCCATTGTGTCCTCGACGCGGGCAAGGAAGGCGTCGACAAGACGCGCGCCCTCGAGGCCGTGACCGACCTGCTGGCCCTGGCCCCCGGGCGGGGCGCCTCCTGGTTCCACGTGGGCGTGGCGCGCGAGGTCCTGGGCGAGGCGGCCGCGGGGCTGCCCGAGCCCAGCGACGCCGAAGGCCGGCAGTGGCAGATGCTCGGGCGGCTCGACAGCGCCGGCCGGCGCTCGGGCCGCGAGCGCGTCCGCGAGCTGATGGCGCTCCCCGACTTCGAAGCGGCCATACCCACCCCGGCGGGCCGCGTGGCGCTGCGCGCCGTGGGCCGCATGCTGCTGCGCGAGGGCGAGGCGGAGCAGGTCTTCGCGCTCTACAAGCGCCACCTCGCCGCGGTCAACGACGAGGGCAGCAAGCGCGACGCCGAGTTCCTGCTCGAGGAGGCGCTGCGCCGCGCCGACCGCGACGGCGACGAGGGCGACGCCGACGCCAACGCGCTGGCGCACCTCGACCGCGCCTCGCGCTTCGTGTTGGAGGCGGGCCTGGACGCGCGAGCCGGCGCGAAGGTCGATCGCAAGCTCGGCCGGCTGCACCAGCTCGGCCAGCGCTGGCCCGAGGCGGTCGCCTGCTACCGCCGCGCGCTCGAGCACCTGCCCAAGGACGACCCCTACCGCAGCGTGCTGGTGGGCGATCTGGCCCTGGCCACGCTGGGCGTGCGCGGCACGCTCGACCTCCTGCCCACCAAGGACCGCCCCGGCGCGGCCGAGGCCGAGGTGCTGCTGACGAACGAGAACTCGCAGGGCGAGGGCCGTTCCTACAACGCGCTCTACACCCTGGGCATCCTGGCCTACGAGAAGGGCGAATTCGGCGCGGCGGCCACGGCCTTCCGCGAGGCCGACGCCCTGATGCGCGAGAACCGCGCCAAGGCGCGCATCGTGCACGCCCGTTCCCGCTTCTTCCTGGGCCACTGCATGCTGGCGCTGGGCGCCCAGGGCCCCGACCTCGAGGCGGCGGCGGAGGCGATCACGCGCGAGGCGGGCCCGGTCTCCCTCGATCCGGCCCTCAAGGATCCCGTGATGAACGCGCTGCTGGCGGTCATGCCCGACGCGCGCATCCCCGTGCCCGGAGGCCAGGGCCGCGAACGCGGTGAGCGTGGCGAACGTGGCGAGCGTGGTGGCCGTGGTGGCCGTGGTGGACGAGGGGGGCGCGGGGGTCGCGGCGAGCGCAGCGACCGCGGGCCGCAGCCCGAGCGCGAGCCGCACGCCGAGCGCGATCCCCGCGACGCG
>JANOFW010000424.1:0-8152 GCA_031413835.1 Planctomycetia bacterium | reverse complement strand
GGAGCGCACGAACTCGCGCGCGGCCGTGCCCGCGGGCGTGCCGAACTTGACCGGGACTCGCGACGTTCCGCGCTTGGCGCGCGCGTAGGCATCGAAATCGGCGTCGGCCGCCGCGCGGTCGGCCTCCGCGTGGAAGACCTCCTCGCAGTCCAGGCACAACACGCGGATCGGGGGCTGGCCGACCAGCCGCAGGGTGTCGCCGTCCACCACGCTGGTCCCCGCGTTCAGCGGAAACGTGCCCAACAGAAGCGGATCGATCGGGGGGACGCGGGGGGCGCCGGGCGCGGGTGCCCCGGGCTCCTCTGCCCGCAGCGCGGGCGGCGGCAGCGCCCCCAGGCAGGCCCAGAGGGCCAGCGCCGCCCAGAGGGCCGTCGAGGGGCGGGCGGGACGCACCCCGGGCCGGGGCGCGCCGGCTGGGGCGCGGGCTCTGCTCACGTCCGCGATGGTACCTGCCCGCCCTCGGCCCGCCGCGTGCCGGGGCGGCGGTGCTAGGCTCGGAGGGCGATGCGGTTCCCTGCCTCCACGTCCCGGTGGTTCACACGGCTCGCGCTCCTGACGGCGCTGGCCGTGGCGGGAGCCCCCCCCCGCGTCTGGGGCGAGGCCAGCAGCGAAGCGCGCACCCCGGCCGAGGTCTACGAGCGTCGCTCGAACGTGAGCGACTGCCTGGCCTACGTGGCTCGCGACTTGAAGACGCGCGCCGGCACCCCGGCCAAGGGCGACAGCGTGCTGCTGCTGGTGGTGGACGCGACCGCCTCGCTCGCGGGCGAGCTGGCGGAGCTGGCCGCCGGTCTCGACGGCGCCTTCCGCGAGGGACCGCGCGGGCTGCACATCGGCGTGCTGGCCGTAGGCGGCGACGTCACCGAACCCTCGATGATCCCCACGCGCGCCAGGGGCGCGCTCGACGCGCTGCGCCTGCTGCCGATCGAGGGCGTGAAGAACCTGCTGGAGGCCGTGCGCGACGGCGCGGCGCTGCTCGCGCAGAGCGCCGCCACCGGACCGCGTGCGCTCCTGCTGGTGACCGAGGAGGGCGGCGACGGCGAGGACGACATCGAGGCCACGCGGGCGGCCTTGCTCGAGACGGGCGCCGCGTTCTACGCCCTGGCCGGGGAGGCCGCCTTCGAGCGCGGCTGGGCCTACGACTTCGAGGCGCGCAAGGACCCCGGCGCGGGCTGGGTGGAGCGCTTCTCGCCGGAGGCCAAGAAGCGCGAGTCCTCGCTCTACTTCGGCGGTGAGGTCGCCTACGGCCTGGTGCCCTATCGCTGGGAGCTCGACCTGGCCCAGACCGAGTTCCTCTGGGCCCAGCCGCCGCGCTACCCCGTGCCCGCGGGCTTCGGCTACTGGCCGCTGGCCTCGCTGGCCTACACCTCGGGCGGGCGCTACTTCCTGCACGACTTCACCCAGGCCGCGCTGCCGGAGGGACGCGCCGAGCGGCGCAAGACGCTCTACGACGTCTCGCGTCTGGCGCTGCTGGCGCCGGACCTCAGGCCGCGCGCACGCATCCTGAAGGACCTGGCCAAGGACGGCCGTTCGCGGGCCATCGTGCGCATCTGGGAGCATCTGGCCGACGAGGCCTTGCCCCTGCTCCAGGATCTCGGCACTCTCGAGTGCAGCGCCTCGGGCCTGAGCGTGCGCCCCGCCCGACCCGTGCGCTCCTCCGTGTTCCCCGCCCTCTGGTATGAGGACGGCGACGACCTCGAGAAGGCGCGCGAGTACGTGACGCGGCGCGTGGTGGCGCTCGATCAGGCCCTGACCTGGTGGGCGCAGGAGAACGCGAAGGCGCGCGAGGAGGCGCCCGGCGCCGACCCGCTGCGCGAGCGCATCGAGGCCGACTTCCAGCTCCTGGGAGCGCAGCTGAGGCGTGCGCGCTTCCACCTCGGCGAGGCCCAGGCCGCGCAGGCCTCCATCCGCCCGCTGGACGTGATGCAGCGCCGTGCGCGCATCGTGCCCGTGCCGCTGGCCATCGCGCCCGCCGAGATCGGCCAGCGCCCGGCGCCTGACCTGGGCGATCCGGACCGCAACGCGCGGCTGGCTGATCTGCTGGCCACGCTCACCCATATGCGCAGCCGCTACGCGGGCACGCCCTGGGCGTTGATCCTGGAGAAGAGCTGGCTGATCTCCTTCAAGAAGGACGTGCAGATCGTCGAGCCCGAGGAGGAGCAGCCCGAGCGCCCCAAGCCCGACGAGGGCAAGGGCAAGGGCAAGATGCCGCCCCCCGGCCCCCCTGCGCCTCCGCCCGCGCCTCCGCCCGCCGGCCCGCGTCCCGGCTCCGGCGGTGCGGGTCCCACCAGCGGCCGCTGAGCGCAGCGTCGTCTGGCGTCCGAACGCGACCGCCGCGGACCAAGTGGTAGTCTGCGCAGCGAGCGCACGCTTCGGGGCGTACCTCAGCGGTAGAGGGGCAGCTTTGGGAGCTGCCAGTCGTGGGTTCAAATCCCATCGCCCCGACCACTAGCTCCCGACCACTAGCTCTCGAGGCGGCGCTCTCGACGCGTCGCCCTTGACGCGGGCTGCGGATTTCGCGCGCGACGGACGCAGGCTTCCGAAACGAAGCGAGCCGACATCCGTCGGATGTCGGCTCGCGCGCAGGGAGAAGGGTCTGCGGGCTACTTGCCGCAGGCCTTGCCTCCGGCGCCGCAGGCCGCGCCCGCGGGGGCCGCAGCAGCGGGGGCAGCGGCCGGGGCAGCCGCGGGAGCCGGAGCCGCCGTGGGCACGCCACAGGGCGGCGGGGCGCAGGGGTCGCAGGGGTTGCAGCTGGGCTTGCAGGGGTCGCAGTCCGGGATCTTGCAGAACAGGTCGCAGCAGCAGCCGCCCAGGGCGCCGCCCACGAGCGTCACCACGCCCGCCAGGATCAGGGAACGGAACTTCATGGGAACTCCTTTGGGCCGTGCAGCACGTGCACAGCGTGACGTCTGGGGTAAGAGAGGGGCCGGCACGCGCCTGCGACCTTCACATGCTGCGCGGCATGCTAGAGAGCAACGCCCCTCTTGCAAGCCGGCTTCCCTCGTGAAAAGTCCGTGAAGGCTCCCCTACGGGCCCTCACGGCGGCCTACGCTCGGGCCTCGCGGCGCTAGGGACGCGCGGGCGCGGCGGGCGGGGTCTCCGCTGCCTGGGCCTCGACCGCAGGGGCCAGGGCCGGCGCAGTCGCCGGCGCCACGGCCGCGGGCGCGCAGGGCGCGCAGGGGTCGGGGGGCACGCGTGTGCTGCAGCAGAGGTCGCACTGACAGCCTGCGGTCAGCAGGCCCAGGGCGAGCGTCAGGATCGGGACGAACAGCTTGCGCATGACGGGGCTCTCCAAGTTCAGCGTCGGATCCCGCGTGGACCCGAGCCAAGCGGGGGCGGGTCTGGTCCCAGAAACGAAACGAGGCGCAGGGCCCGAAGGCCCCGCGCCCCGCTCGTGGTCAAACCCTCCGGCGCTTGCGCGTCGGAGCGGTTCGATCGGGTGTTGCGGGCAGTTCTAGCCGCCGCAGGCCTTGCCACCAGCGCCGCAGGCCATCCCGCCGCCGCCAGCAGCCGGAGCAGCCTGGGCCGGAGCGCCGCTGATGCCGCCGCTAGGCGCGGGGCAGCAGGGGCTCTGGTAGACCGGCTCAGGGCAGCACGGCGTGCAGGGGTTCGGGCAGCAGCTGTTGCTGCAAGCCGTCAGGAAGCCAACCGCGCTCATCAGCGCGGCAACAGCGAAAAACTTCTTCATGGACCGTGCTCCTCCCAAAGTTTCCCGATGCCCTTTGGGGCACGGGCCAGGTTCTTGCCTGAAACCATCGGCGCGGAGAAGCCTAACCTTTCGTGCGGGCTGCGCCAAGACCTGTGGGCGCCTCCTCCGTCCGTCCCTCTACCCTTCGAACCCGCGTACATCAGGCGCTGGAGGGGTTCTGCGCCACTCACGTGGGGACCTGGTCAGGGCCCACCGAGCCCCTTCGCATGTCACCGGACCGTCACGGGAACGCGTGGCGATGCGCAGCCCAGAGTGCCGAAACGCCAGCAGGCCGGCAGGGCGGGGTCGGAGGGGTCGGGCTGCGTACCCTACGCGCCTCCCGGAGGGCGGCGCGCGTGAAGGTCCTGGTGATCGGTTCGGGTGGGCGCGAGCACGCCCTGTGCGTGGCGCTCAAGAAGAGCCCGCGGCTGACGCACCTGTGGTGCGCCCCCGGCAACGGCGGGATCGCCCAGGTGGCCGAGTGCCTGCCCGACCTGGAGGCGGGCGACCTCGGCGGCCTGCTGGCCTTCGCCAAGGCGCAGGCTGTGGACCTCACCGTGGTCGGCCCTGAGGCGCCGCTGGTGGCCGGCATCGTGGACCTCTTCCAGGCCGAGGGGCTGGCCATCTTCGGCCCCAACCGAGAGGCCGCGCAGCTGGAGGGCAGCAAGGTCTTCGCCAAGCGCCTGATGCAGCGCCACAACATCCCCACGGGGAGCTACCGCGTCTTCAGCGACATCGACGAGGCGCGCCACCACGTCACGCACGCCGAGGCCTACCCGCTGGTGATCAAGGCCGACGGCCTGGCGGCCGGCAAGGGCGTGGCCATCTGCGAGACGACGGCCGAGGCCGTGGCGGCGGTGGAGGCCTGCCTGGTGACCCGGCGCTTCGGCGATGCGGGCGCCACGATCGTGATCGAGGAATTCCTGCGCGGCGAGGAGGCCTCGGTGCACGTGGTCACCGACGGCGAGACGCTGGTGGTGCTGCCCACGGCCCAGGATCACAAGCGCATCGGCGACGGCGACACGGGCAAGAACACCGGCGGGATGGGCGCGTACAGCCCCGCGCCCGTGGCCGAGGGCCCGGCCCTCGACAAGGTCATCCGCACGATCTTGATCCCCACCATCGACGCGCTCAAGCGCGAGGGCATCACCTTCCGCGGGGTACTCTTCGCAGGCCTGATGTTCACCAAGGGCGGCGCACGCGTGCTCGAGTTCAACGTGCGCTTCGGCGACCCCGAGGCCGAGGTGATCCTGCCGCGCCTCAAGACCGACCTGCTCTCGCTCTTCGAGTTGACCGCGGCCGGGCGCTTGAAGGATCTCTCCGGCCCCGACGTGGACGAGCGGGCCGCGGTAGGGGTGGTGGTGGCCTCGGCGGGCTACCCCGACGCCTACCAGGCCGGCAAGCGCATCTCCGGCCTGGCCGAGGCGGCCGCCCTGGAAGACGTCTCGGTCTTCCACTCGGGAACCCGGCGCAAGGACGACGAGCTGCTGACCGCCGGCGGCCGCGTGCTGTGCGTGACGGCCCTGGGCGCGAACCACGCCATGGCCCGCGAGCGGGCCTACGCGGCGGTGGACAAGATCACCTTCGAAGGGGCGTACTGCCGGCGGGACATCGCGACCCGCGCCCTCTAGGCCGTCCGGGTTGCCGTTCCCTCCAGCGCGAGAGTTCCAGGGTCGAAGCTGGCTCTGGCGGCACGCCAGAGGCCGTGCCTCGGGAAGCAGCCCCCTGGGCACGCCAGGCTCCAGCCTGGCTCCGGTGTCGCCGTGCTGCAACCTCACGCCCCCAACTCCGTCACTTGCCTCTTGGGTTGCCCCGGGAGCGCCAGGCTCCAGCCTGGCTCCGGGACGCCTCTCCTCTAGCTCCGTTCCCGTCCGCTCGCCGTGCGGCGGGCCAGCCCAGCGCTGCGAGCCGCCGCCGCGCGCGTTCCTAGGAAGGTAGACTCAGGAGGCTCCCATGACCCGTAGCCCTGCTTCCCCCGCCCCCCGCGCCCCCCTGCTCCTCTCGGCCTGCGCCGCCCTGGTGCTGGGCCTTGGCGTCGGGCTCCCGGTCGTGGAGGCCGGCCCCGTGGGCGCCCCGAGCGCCGCTTCGCCCTCCGTGAGCCCGCGCGGGCCGGCGCTCCTGGCCGCGCTCAAGACCAAGCGCTTGAAGCGCGTCGAGTTCAAGGAGCTCTCGCTCAAGGACCTCACGACCTGGCTGCGCATCGCGACCGGCTGGAATGTGCTGCCCAACCACGCCGCGCTGGCCAAGGCGGGCATCGACGCGACCGCGCTGAGCTTCACGGCCGACTTCGAGGACCTGAGCGTGGCCACGCTGCTCGACGTGCTGCTCGAGCCGCTCGAGATGGCCGTGCGCGTGCACGAGAACCTGATCTTCCTGACCACCAAGGCCGACGCGCAGGGCCGGCTGATCACGCGCGTCTACGGCATCAGCCACCTCACCTGGCAGAAGATCGACTTCATCGCCCCCCAGGTGCACCTCAACCCCTCCGGCGCGATCTCCGAGGAGTACGAGCCCGAGGTCGTGGACGAGAGCGATCCCCTCGCCACCGGCGACGCCGTGGCCGAGCTCTTGAAGGACATCGTGGCCCCCGGCGAGTGGGACTCCGAGGGCTGGAGCATGCGCGCCACGAACACCTACGTCGTGATCCGTGCGCCCGTGGCGGTGCACGCCAAGATCCCGGGCGCGCTCGACACGATCGCCGCGCTCAAGTAGGGCGCGTCGCTCGGGCCCGAGGCGCGGTGCAGCCGGGGCGGGTATCTTGCGCGCCATGGCTGCGTCCCCTCGCGACCGCACTCCCCCCGCGCCCCCCGGCGACGCGCCCGCCGACGCCGTCAAGGCCCTCGAGGCGCACCTGCAGGCCAAGGGCCTGAAGATGACGCAGCAGCGCCTCGAGATGCTGCGCGCCGCGCTCGACCAGCCGGGTCACTTCACCGCCGACGAGCTCCACGCGCGCTTGCGCAAGGAGGGAGGCAGCGTCTCGCTGGCCACGCTCTACCGCAGCCTGTCGGTCTTCGAGCAGGCGGGCATCCTCGAGGGCCACGACTTCGACAGCGGCCAGCGGCGCTACGAGCGGCGCCTCGAGCGCGAGCACCACGACCACATGGTCTGCCTCGACTGCCGCGCCGTGATCGAGTTCGAGAACGACGCCATCGAACGCCTGCAGGAGAAGGTGGCCGCTGCGCAGCGCTTCCGCATCCGCGAGCACCACCTCACGCTCTTCGTCTCCTGCGACGACCTCGCCAAGAAGGGCCGTTGCGCGCGCCGCGACGACAAGCTGGGCGTGAAGCATCGCGGGTAGGCACCTCGGGGACCGGCTCCGCCGACCCCGCAGCGCAGGAGACGACGATGGCCACCCCTCCGCGAGCCCCCGGCGCCGGGGTGGCCGACGCCCACGCCGAGGACGAGCGCTGCATGGCGCTGGCGCTCGACGAGGCGCGGGCCGCGGCACAGGCCGGCGAGGTGCCAGTGGGGGCGGTCGTGGTCGTGGACGGCCGCGTGGTCGCGCACGCGTACAACCGCCGCGAGAGCGACAAGGACCCCACCGCCCACGCCGAGATCCTCGCCCTGCGCGAGGCCGCCCGCGTGCTGGGCGACTGGCACCTCGAGACGGCCACCCTCTACGTCACGCTCGAGCCCTGCTTCATGTGCGCCGGAGCGCTGGTCAACGCCCGCCTGGGCGCGCTCGTCTTCGGCGCTCCCGACCCCAAGGCCGGCGCCGTCGGCAGCTTGGCCGACGTGCCCTCCGACCCGCGCTTGAACCACCGCCTCCCCGTCCGCTCCGGCGTGCTCGCCTCCGCCTCCTCCGACCTCCTCAAGGCCTTCTTCCGCGCCCGCCGCAGCGGCGCGCCCTCCGACCACCCCGCCCCTCCTTGACCTTGCCCCTCTCCCTCCCTACGGTCTTCCCCCTCACCGCCGCGGAGAGGTGCCAGAGCGGTCGAATGGGCCGGTTTCGAAAACCGGTGTAGTCGCAAGGCTACCCAGGGTTCGAATCCCTGCCTCTCCGCCATTATCCTTCGTTTATCGCAGTATTTTACCGAAATTCGCCAAAGTACGAGAGACGGGCCGCGTAACGCGGCGGCTCGCTGCGTTACCTGGCGTACCCCCAAGTTTTCGTCTCGGGGGAGGCCAGGGGGTCAGTGAAAGTCACGTAGTCGTGCGAATTTGGACCGTTTTCGACGGTCCATTCGTTTGGACAACTTGGGGGGGTGCGAGGGGGTACGATGGGCTCCGCCATGGCCCGAAGGCGCCAGTTCGGATACGTCTTCCGCAAGCGGAGACCCCCCTCGAAGTCGAAGGACAGGGAGGGCAACGACGCCTACTACCCGGGCTGGTACATCCGCATCCGCCAGGGGGAGGGGGAGATCCAGCGGTACGCCGGGGGGGACAAGGCCACCGCCACCGAGTTCCTCAAGCGCCTCCAGACCGAGGCCGAGCAGATGCAGCTCCTCGGCAAGACGCCGGAAAACC
>JANOFW010000423.1:0-9072 GCA_031413835.1 Planctomycetia bacterium | reverse complement strand
CCCCGGCACCACCACCGTGCCGAACTGCGCTCCGACCAGGATGGCGTGCGGGAACAGCGGGGCCACCACCTCGGGAGGGGCCGAGGTGGCCACGTCGAAGTCGCCGGGATCGCGGCCCAAGAGGCGATCACGCACCGCCCCGCCGCAGAGCAGCGCCTGGTGGCCCGCCTCCCGCAGCCGCTCGGCCACCGCGCGAGCGACCTCTCGGCCTAGCGTCTGGTCGAGGGCCGGGGGCGAGGTCATGGCCCCCATCGTACGGCCCCCGCGGCCCCCTCCTCAGCCTGCTGTCTCAGACCCCCACCTCAAGCACTCGGCGGCGCCTGCCTGAGGCTGCGTCCCAGGCGCTGGAGGTCCTGGCGCGCGTCGGTACCCGCGCGCGGCACTGCGGCGTAGCGCTCGAGCTCATGACCCCGGGTCAGGCGCGAGAAGGCCGCGCTCGCCTCCTCGGGCAGCTGGCCCCGCACGCGCCGCAGGAACTCGCGCGCGGTCCAGTCCCGGTGGCGTGGCTTGCCGTGGCGCGCCAGCAGGCGCAGCGCCTCGAGGTAGGGGGCGTGCGCGCTGTGCCCGGGGGGCGCGGGGGGAGCTCCAGGCGCCGCCGGACGCCGCAGCTTCTTGAACCCCAGCAGCGCGAGGACGGCCAGCAGCACCCAACCGACGTGGTAGGCCCCTGCACCGATCGACCAGCTCAGCGCGCCGCGAACCGAGTCCCACAGGGCGGCCAGCGTGTCACGCAGGTGCTGGCCCGGGGTCGCGGAGGGGCCGGCATCCGCGCCCTCGGCGGCGCGACGGGCCTCGCCCGTGCGCGGGTCGGCGCCGTCGGCCAGGCGCTCGGGCGGCGTGGGGTTGAGCGGCACCCAGCCCAGACCGTCGAGGAAGATCTCGGTCCAGGCGTGGTAGTGCGCGCCGTAGAAGGTCCACAGGTTCGAGTCTTCCGTGTGCGAGCCACCCCAGTAGCCTTGCACGTAGCGCGACGCCATGCCGTGCGCGCGCAGCAGTAGGGTGAGCGCGGTGGCGTACCACTCGCAGTTGCCGCGCTTGACGCGCGAGAGGAAGTCCTCCACGCGTTGGCCGGGCCTGAGCTTGGGGCTCATCAGCTCGTAGACGAAGCCTGGCCCTTGGAGCCAGCGCTCGAGCGCCTGGGCCCGCGTCCAGGCGTCGCCCTGCCCCGCGCCGGGGACGGCCCGCGTGAGCTCGAGCAGCCGTTCGCGCTGGCGCGGGTCGATGCTGGCGTAGACGGCGAGCGGCGCCACGCGGCCGCTGCTCTCGCGCCCTCGCAGCTGGGGACCGTCGCGCCATTGGGGCTGCGAGCGCATCAGCAGCACGTCGCCGGGCAGCACCTGACGGCGCAGGCGGCCGCTTCCCAGGAGCTCGGTCACGTCGGCGAGCGTCACGCGCGGTCCGCTGAGGTCCTCTCCGGTGGGACGCTCGACGCGGAAGGCGAGCGGCTCGGGCTCGAGCACCACCAGACCCAGGCCCAAGCGCGCGTGGGCCTCGAGGCGTCGTGTGGGCCGTCCGGGAGCCGCCTCGTCGAGGTCCACCCAGCCGTCGGCGCCCGGCACGAGCGCGCGGCGCCGGTCGCCGTGCGAGGAGCGCCAGCGTGGCGCGGGGCGGTCCGGGGGATCGATCCACAGGTCGCGCACGCCCTCGCGCAGCAGGATCGGCGGGTCGGGCGCTCCCTCGAGCAGGCGCACCTCCCAGTGCACGCGCTTGTCCTCCTGGATGCGCTCGACCGCGCCCAGCAGCGCGTCGTGGGTGCCGGCGTCGGGCCCGGTGATCGCTCCCTCTCCGCCACGCGCGAGATCGCGCTCGTTCGCGCCGTCGGATCCGCTCTCGCGAGCGGCGCGCGACGACCCAGCCTCGGAGCCGCCGTTCCCGGGACGGGGTGCCAGCACCCACAGCGCCAGCCCCAGCGAGAGGCCCCAGGCGACGAGCCTGAACCCGCCGACGGTCAGCGCCCGCCCCAGGGGCGAGCCCGCTTCACGCAGCACCACCCGCGTCGCCGTGGGCTCGCGGTCGAGGCCGGCCGCGGAGGCTGTGCGTTCGAGCACGATCAACGTGAGAGCGAGCAGGGCCACGTAGAGCGGCACGAGAAGCGCGCCCAAGAGCTCGCCGTCCAGCGAGCACGAGACGGCCACCAGCGTGGTGGCCAGAAGCACCAGCCAGAAGGCGCCGAAGGCCGAGAGGGGCAGCAGCAACACCAGGCCCAGGAAGCAGGTGAGGGTGCCGATCAGCGCCAGGAAGAAGGAGTGCGCGTCGGTCGAGCTGGCCTGGGTGAAGAGGAAGGGCAGGGCCGCCGCCAGCAGGGCGCCCAGGAGCAGCGCGCCCACCTTGCGCGGCACGAGACCGCGCCCGTCCAGCCCCAGGCCGAGCCTCCACAAGAGCGCCACGGCGAAGCCTGCGGGGAAGGCCGGCTCCGCTCCCGGGAGGCGTGCCGCGAGCAGCACCGCCAGGGCGGCGAGGAGTGTGGCCAGGAGGGGCAGGGCGCGCACCCTCATGCCTCCAGGCCCTCCACCCAACGGCTCGCCTGCGGCAGGCGAGCGTCCAACAGCCAGCAGCCGCCTCGCAGGCCGGCGGCCGCGCGGCCGGCGGCGAGGAGGTCCTTGTCCTCCGGGCCGCCCACCAACACGACCTGGCGCGGCGCAGGATGGCGCGCCAGCGCGCGCAGGTGTCCCAAGGCGAGCGGGACGGTCCGCAGCCGCGTCAGCGCCAGCGCGTCGAGCCCCGCAACCAGGCCCTGCCCGCTGCCGCGAAGCGCTTGCGCCCCGACCAGGAGGCGTGCGGGACGCCGTTCGCCGTCCAGCGCGCGCCACAGCGTGGCGGCGACCGAGACGGCGCGTTCGAACGACCGTCCCTGGGACGGGCCGGCGCAGCGCCCCAGCACCACGATCACCTCGTGGCCCTCGAGCGCGCGCCAGTCGGTGACCAGCAGCTCGCCGCGCCGGGCGCTGCTCGGCCAGTGGATGCGCCGCGGGTCATCCCCCGCGCGCTGCTCGCGCACCCCGAACAGATCGTCGGCGCCGCGCTTGAGCGGCCGCCGCAGCTGGGCCTCCTCGCCGCTCCCACGCAGGCGTTGGAGCAGGGCCGGCGTCGCACGCCCCTCGCGGGGCCAGACGAGCACCTCCTGCGCCTCGCCTGCCTCGCGACGCGCACGGAAGGCGCCCATCGGGTAGCGCGAGGTGAGCGAGGGGGCCTCGAGGGTGTGCCGTCCTCGCGTGGCGAAGGTGACCTCCAGCCGGCCGCGCAGGCGGCGACCGGCGCCGAGGCAGGGCACCTCCAGGCGCGCCTGGAGGGGCCAGGCCTGCCGCGGACGCCGCTCCTCGACCTCGAGGCCAACCGCGGCGTCGCGGCCGACGTTCTCGAGCTCGAACTCGAGCGTGGCCGCCGACCCCGCGCGGGCTCGCGCGGGTGCATGGCGCCTCAAGCGGATGCCCGCCAGGTTGCGTCGGCACAGCGGCGCCGCCGCCAACGCGCAGCCGACCACCAGGGCGCCGAGGAGGAAGACGAGGTCCTGGCGGAAGCCCAGCGCCAGGCCCGCGAAGAGTGCCGGCACGCCCAGGTGGTGCCAGAGCTCAGGGGTTGCCCTCACGCTCGGCCGAGACGGAGCGCCGACCGGGGCATCCAGGACGGGGGCAGCCACGACGAGCATCCTAACGCTGGCGCACGCCGTCGGTTCAGTCCCCGGACCTCAGGTGAGGGTGGCGCGGGGCTGGGTCGCGGGGTACAGGGGGCGGGTGTCCCTGTCTCCCCGACGAAACGAGCGCGCGGGCCTGTGGTGGACCCTTCTGCTGGCCCTCCTGGCGGGGGTGCTCGTGGTGCTCGAGCACCAGCGCCGCCAAGGTGCTGAGCGCGTGGCGCTGGAGGACACCGCCCTGGCGGCCGTGAAGGCCTTGATCGCTGCCGAGCAGGCCCACCGGGTCAGCGCCGGACGCTACGGCTGGCTGGAGGAGCTGGGCGAGCACCTGCCGCTGGCCACGGCGTCTGGCCCGCAGGGTTTGGAGGGCCGCAGCGGCGGCTACCGCATCGAGGTCCTCCTGCCCAGCGGCCGCGGACCCGCTGGCGAGGTGCTGCTCGTTCCCCGAGGCGGCGCAGCCGATCCGCTCCTGGCGGCCCGCCATGTGGCCGTGGTCGCGCGACCCCTGGTCCCCGGCGAGAGCGGCTGGCGCGTCTTCTACGGCGACGAGACCGGCCGCCTCTTCGTCCAAGAGGGTGCCATCGACGCCGAAGGCAGCCGCGAGAACGCGCTGCCTCGCGCCCGCCTCGAGCGGCCGCGCAGCGCCAACGAGCCCGGCGCCGTATGGCGCCTGCTCGACGATCTGGACAAGAACCCCTGACCTCGGCGCCGGGGAGAGAAGCGTCAGCGTGTGAAGCGCACGCCCTCTCCGGCGACGAGGTGGCCGATCACCCAGGCCTCCTCGCCGGCCTCGTGGAGGGTCGCGATGGCCTTGGCTTCGCTGCCGCGCGGCACGATCACGATCAGGCCGCAGCCCATGTTGAGCACGTGGTAGGCCTCGTCGTGCGAGATGCCGGTGCGCTCCACCAGGAAGCGGAAGATGGGATTGGGCGTCCAGGCGGCGCGGTCCACCTCGGCGCCTACACCCGCGGGCAGCACGCGCGGCAGGTTATCCTGGATCCCGCCCCCCGTGATGTGCGCCAGGGCATGGATCGCGAGCGACTGGACTTCCAGCGCCTGCGCCAGGCGCCGCACCGGCTGGAGGTAGGAACGATGCGGGCGCAGCAGGGCGGCGGCGAGCGTCTCGCCCAGCCCGCCCGGGTCGGCGTGCAGGTCGAGCGCATCGCGTTCGATCAGGCGGTTGACCAGCGAGAACCCGTTGGTGTGCAGCCCGTTGCTGCGCACCCCCACGAGCACGTCTCCGGCACGCACCTGGCGCGGCCAGATCTTGGCCTTCTCCACTACCCCCACCAGGAAGCCGACGACGTCGAACTCACCGGCCGCGTAGACCCCGGGCATCTCGGCCGTCTCGCCCCCCAGCAGCGCGGCCCCCGCCAGCTTGCAGGCCTCGCAGATGCCCGCCACGACCTCGTGGAAGATCTGCTCGTCGAGCATGTTGGCCGCGAAGTAGTCGAGGAAGAAGAGGGGCTGCGCGCCTTGCACCAGGGCGTCGTTGACGCAGTGGTTGACGATGTCGTGCCCCAGGCCGCGCACCTTGCCCGCGCGCACGGCGGTGCGCACCTTGGTGCCCACGCCGTCGTTGGTGGCCACCAGCACCGGCTCCTTCAGGTGCGGGAACAGGCCCGACATCATGCCGCCGTAAGCGCCCAGATCGTGCATCACGCCGGGGGTGAAGGTGCCCTTCACCAGATCGCCGATGCGCTCGATCATGTCGGCCTTGAGGTCGATGTTGACGCCCGAGTCGCGGTAGGTCAGGGCACCCATGGGAAGCCTCCGGGGCCGCCATCCTACGCCTTGGGCTGACCTCTCCCTCCGATCCGACCGGGCTCCTGCGGCCTCAGGTAGGGTGGACGGCGTGAGCGCCGTCCTCCTACCGCCGGAGCCCTGCGCAGCCCTCCGCCGCAGCGCCCGGTCCGAGTCGCGGGCGTGAACCTGCCTGGTGGCCGACGTGGGGTGGCGCTGCTCGGCGCCACGGGTTCGGTGGGCGCCGCCGCCGCCGACGTCCTGGCCCAGCATCCGGAGCGCTTCTCCGTGACGGGCGTGGCGGCCCTTCGGCGCGGGCCGGAGCTGCTGGCCCTGGCGCGGCGCCTCCACGCGCCCCTGCTGGTGCTGGTGGACGAGCAGGCGGCGCGTGCGTTGGAGCCGCGCCTCGAGCGCGGCGACCCTGAGTTGCAGAGGGGACCGCAGGCGTTGCTGGATCTCGTCGGCGCGCCGACCACCGACGTGGTGCTGCAGGCCATCACGGGGGCCGCCGGGCTGGCCTCGAGCCTCGAGGCTGCGCGCCGCGGCAAGCGTCTGGCCTTGGCCAACAAGGAGTCCCTGGTGGTGGCGGGCCCCCTGCTGACCTCCCTGGCTCGCCAGAATGGCTGCGAAATCGTGCCCGTGGACAGCGAGCACTGCGCGCTCTTCCAGTGTCTCCAGGCCGGCTCCCGTGGCGAGGTGCGACGCCTGATCCTGACGGCCTCGGGCGGCCCCTTCCGCGGCCGGCGCGCCGCCGAGCTCGCCGACGTCACTCCCGCAGAGGCCCTCAAGCACCCCACCTGGAACATGGGCCCGCGCATCAGCATCGACAGCGCCACCCTCATGAACAAGGCCCTCGAGGTGATCGAGGCGCGCTGGCTCTTCGACGTGCCGCCGGAGCGCATCGAGGTGGTCGTGCATCCGCAGTCGATCGTCCACAGCATGGTCGAGTTCCAGGACGGCAGCGTGGTGGCCCAGATGAGCCCGCCCGACATGCGCGGGCCCGTGCGCTACGCCCTGGGCTGGCCCGAGCGGCTCCCCGCCAGCGCGCCGCGCTTCGACGTGCGCGACTATGCCAGGCTCACCTTCGAGGCCCCGGATCGCGAGGCGTTCCCGGCCCTCGAGCTGGGCTTCGAGGCCGCGCGCCGCGGAGGCACGGGCGGAGCCGCCCTGAACGCCGCCGACGAGGTGGCCGTGGCACGCTTCCTGGCCGGCGAGATCCGCTTCCCCGACATCGCGGCCCGTGCCGCCGAGGCGCTGCGCGGCCATCCCTTCTCGCCCGAACCCGACCTGGCCGCGCTCCTCGCCGTGGACGCCTGGGCGCGCCGCGGGACCGCGCTCGCGTGTTGACCCGCCCCCCCGGCCCCCCCACCCTGGGACCTCCATGCTGACCACGCTCCTGGCTCCGCCCATCTTCGCCGCCGTCGGCCTCGGCCTCGTGTGGGCCATCCTGGGCATCAGCTTCCTGATCTTCATCCACGAGTACGGCCACTACACGGCCTGCCGCTTGACCGGCACGCGCGTGGAGACCTTCTCGGTGGGCTTCGGCCCGCGCCTCTTCGGCTGGGAGCGCCCCAAGGGCGGCCGACGCCGCTTCACCATCGGCAAGCGTCAGCTTGAGCCCACCGACCACGCCATGGACTTCCGCATCGCGCTCATCCCGCTGGGCGGCTACGTGAAGATGGCCGGCGAGAACCCCGGCGAGGAGCGCTCCGGCGCGCCCGACGAGTTCTCCAGCAAGACCATTCCCCAGCGGCTCTTCATCGTCAGCGCAGGCGTGATCAACAACGCCATCACGGCGTTCGTCTTCTACGCCCTGTGCTACGGCGGCGGCCTCGGCAAGGACGCCCCCGTGCTGGGCCTCGTCCTGCACGGCTCGCCGGCCTGGGCCGCGGGCCTGGAGCCCGGCGACCACGTCGTCTCCATCGCCGGCAACAGGCCCGAGTCGTTCATGGACGTGCGCGTGGAAGCCGCCTTCCTGTCGCGCGACGAGGCCCGGCCCATCGAGGTGGTGCGTGAGGGCCGGCCGCTGACCTTGCAGGCCCGCGCGCGCTACCACCCCGAGCAGGGCATCGTGAAGCTGGGCGTGGGTGGGGCCGCACGGCTGACGGTGGGCCGGGGCGCGGACTCCTTCGAGGTCGGCTTCGACGAACGCGTCACGGTGGACGGTCTTCCCGCCGTGGGCGGCCAGCAGGCCTACCAGCGCATCATGGAGGCGCTGGTCTCCGGCAAGCCCGAAGTCGAGGTGCGCGCCGGCGGCCGAACACACAGCGTCAAGGTCGAGAAGCCCGCCACCGGGATCACGGCGAAGAAGACGTGGCGCCTGGGCATCACGCCCGCGGGCCCCGCGAAGGTCGAGGCGACGCGCGGACGGGCCTCGGCGCTGGCCCCGGGCGATGTGCTCCTGACCGCCGTCGCAGGCGAGCGCCGCGTGCCTCTCGCCGACCAGCGCGACTTCGCCGGCCTCGATGAGGCCCTCGACCGGCTCGATGCCTTCGAGGTGCGACGGGGCACCGAGGAACTGGAGATCAAGGTCGCGGGCGCCGCCGACCGAGTCGGCGTGGTCGCACTCTTGGGCGACATCGCCCTGGCCTCGCCCGAGGCCATCGTCGCGCCCGTGGCCGCCGGCAGTCTGTCGATCTCTCCAGCAGGGCCGCACCTGCTGCGGCAGACGGTCTCCCCCGCCGAGGGCGTGCTCGCCGCGGGCACGCGCATCCTGGCCGTGGGCACCAAGGACGTGACGACCTTCGAGCAGTTGGCACTGCTGCTCGCCGAGCGCGACAGCGGCGACCCCCTCACGCTCAAGATCGCCGGCCCGGACGGATCCGCGAGCGATGAGCGCCTGACGCCCGCGGCCCTCGAGCCTGCGGGCAGTGTCGCGCTGGTGCTGACGCCCCACAAGGAGGCGCTCCAGGGCGGGGGCTTCTTCGGCAGCCTGGGCCACGGCGCCAGCCGCCTGTGGCGCGAGACGGTCAACACCTTCCGCACCATCGGCGGCTTCTTCAACGGCAACATCGCCTTCACCAAGAACGTGGCCGGGCCGATCACGTTGGTGAGCGTCAGCAGCGACGCCTCGGACCAGGGCTTCCTCGACCTGCTCTGGTTCCTGGCCTACGTGAGCGTGATGCTGGCGGTGCTCAACGTCCTGCCCATCCCGGTGCTCGACGGCGGGCACGTCGTGTTCCTCGCGGCCGAGAAGCTGCGTGGCGGACGGCCGCTCTCCGACGTCACCATCGGGCGCCTGCAGATGGTCGGCATGCTCTTGCTGCTCACGCTGATGTTCTTCGCGCTCAAGAACGACATCCTGCTCAACTTCATCAAGTAGGGGCCCGGGAGCGGTGCTCAAGGACCTGCTGCGATTCCTCCGGGTGCCACTGGCGCCCACGGCGGCCTGCGACGGCGTCGCCTGCCTGCTGCTCGCGCTCGGCGCCGGAAGCGTCGCCGGGTCTCCCGGCGTTCTCGACTGGGCCCTGCTGGTCGCGACCTCGCTGTGCATCTACGGCTTCGGCATGGGCCTGAACGACTGGGCCGACCGCGAGCAGGACCGGCGGCTCAACCCCTCTCGTCCGCTGCCCTCGGGGCGTCTGGCGCCGGGCCGCGCGCTCGGCGTGCGGTTGCTGGTGGGCGCGGGGGCCGTGGGGCGGGGCGGGGGTGCCCGCGGCTGGCGGGCGGGCGGGGGGCTGGGGCTGCTCCGGGGGGCG
>JANOFW010000422.1:0-2097 GCA_031413835.1 Planctomycetia bacterium | reverse complement strand
GGGGGGGGGGGGGGGGGCAGCCAGCCCAACCGGCGGAACGCGCCCTGCCCGCGCCACGGAGCCCGCGATCGCGGGCCCCACGCCGTGAGCCACCTGCCGATGGGTCCCTATCTCGTCAACCGCGGCGCGTCAGCGCCGCGGTTGACGAGGCTCGCCACGTAGCCCGCGCCGAAGCCATTGTCGATGTTGACGAAGGTCACGTTCGGCGCGCAGCTGTTGGCCATCGTGAGCAGCGGGGCCAGGCCGCCCAGGCCCAGGCCGTAGCCCACGCTGGTGGGCACGGCGATCACCGGCACGGCCACCAGCCCCCCCACCACGCTGGGGAGCGCGCCGTCCATGCCGGCGGCCACGATCACGACGCGCGCGCGCCGCAGCGTCTCGAGGTGGCCCAGCAGCCGATGGAGCCCCGCCACGCCCACGTCGTAGAGCGCCTCCGGGGCCTCACCGAGCGCCACGGCCGTGACCCGCGCCTCCTCGGCCACGGGCAGGTCGGCCGTGCCCGCGCAGACCACCAGCAGGCCCTTCCTCCCGGGTTCCCTGGGGCCGCGTTCCACCGTCACGCAGCGCGCGCTCTCGTGGTGGACCGCGTCGGGGAAGGCGGCGAGCAGCCGCGCGGCGCGCGCGCCGTCCACGCGCGTCACCAGGAGGCGCGGGGCGCGCGTGAGCACCTCGGCGGCGATGCGCACGAGGTCCTCCGGGCTCTTGCCCGACCCCAGCACCACCTCGGGCGCGCCGCAGCGCAGCGCGCGGTGGTGGTCGATGCGGAAGGTGGTCTCGTGCGCCGGGCCCTCGCCCCGCGCCCCCGCGGCCCCCGGCAGCACCCGCGCCAGGCGTTCGGCCGCGGCCTCGAGCGAGACGCTCCCGGCCCGGACCTCGTCGAGCAGCCGGAGCAGTGCCGTCCTGTCCATGCCCCTAGGAAACGCGGCCCGGAGGCGTTCCCCTAGAAAGGGCGGTCGTGTGCCGGGGCCGGCCGTAGCATGCGGGGGTGAGCGCTCCGCCCCTGGACGTAGCCAAGATCCTCGCCGACTTCTCGGGGACGTTGCGCCTGTTCCCGCTGCCCAGCATGGTCGTGTTCCCCGACTCGCTGGTGCCGCTCAAGGTCTTCGAGCCGCGCTACATCGCCATGGTCGAGGACGCCCTGGAGGGCGACCGGCTGGTGGGCATGGCGCTCTTGAAGCCCGGCTACCAGAAGGACTACGAGGGCTCGCCGGCCGTCTACCCGGTGGCCTGCGTGGGCCGCATCCTGCAGCACAAGCGCCTGCCCAACGGCCACATCGACTTCTGGCTCTACGGCCTCGAGCGCGCGCGCCTCGTCGAGGAGCTCGAGAGCGAGCCGTTCCGGCGCGCGCGCGCCGAGCTCTTGAAGGACCAGCTCGACGAGAAGGACCTCGACCGCGTGGCCAAGCAGGTGCGCCGGGTGCTCGACATGGTGCCCGGCCGGCGCGGCGTGCTGCAGGAGCTGCGCCGCCTGGCCGGCCAGGTGCGCGGCGTGGACGCGGCGCCCGGACGCTACGCCGACGCCGTGGCCACGATCTCCGACCTGCACCCCAAGGAGCGCTACGAGCTCCTGGCCGAAGCCGCCGTGCCCAAGCGCCTGGCGCGGCTGATCACGAAGCTCGAGCGCCGCGCCACCCAGGACGCCCCCGACGCGGTCCAGCCCAAGGACGTCTCGCGCAACTAGCGAGTTACGGCCTCGACGCAGGCGCGCAGGGACTCGCTGAGCAGCACCTCGGTGGCTGGGCCGTAGAGGGTCGCGGAGGCCTCGTAGCTCCCGGTGCGGTGCTCGGCTGTGGATACGGCGTAGGCCATCGAGCCGTTGGCCAGGCCCAGGATCATGGGGGTCACATCGCCCTCGGCGGCGAAGGCCGTGCGCCAGGAGCGGCCGAGAGTGGTGCTGGGCTCGCAGGGCGCCCAGAGCAGAGGCAGCCGCGCGCTGCCGGCGCCTGCGGAGTCGGACGCCAGCAGCAGCAGCGCTCCCGCCGGCTGCGTGCTGCGCGCCAGCCCGCGCTCGAGGTTGACCTGCACGCCCAGAGCACCGCCAAGGGTGCCGGCCACGCGCACCTCGGGGAGCCCCAGGCTCCAGACGGCCGCGTTCAC
>JANOFW010000421.1:0-6690 GCA_031413835.1 Planctomycetia bacterium | reverse complement strand
CGTGGCCGGCGTCGTTCAAGTGCCCGGTGCCGTTCAGAAAGATCCAGTCGGCTGGGCGGTCCACCTGCAGCATGGGCTTGCCCTGGAGCAGGTCGTCCCCGACGTCCACGCAGTGCAGCCAGAGGCGGAACGCGATCGCCGTGAGGCGCCGGCTCGGGAGGTCGCGGTCCAGCGTCCATCCCAGGGCCCGCGCCTGCGTCTGCGTCCGCTCCCAGAGGTCGTCGTAGACCTGCTCGGCGCAAGGCAACACGAGCAGCACGGGCGCCCCCCCGGCCGCGCGCACCTGGGCCGCGAAGCGCTCAATCACCTTCTCGGCGAGGGTCCAGGCGTCGTGGAGCACCGGGTCGTCGGTCGCGTCGAACGCGCGCAGCCCGGGGCGCAGCGCCGGGGCCTTGTCGGCGCGCACGCGGGCCAACAGCCGCTTCTGCCAGACGTAGAGCCGGCTGTGGCGTGCGAGCCACTCGCTCGCCGCGCTCGAGGACTCCTCGAACGGGAGCCAACGCAGCTCGCGATCCGGGTCCAGGTCGGCGGCGACGGCGCGTCGCCCGCCCAGCGGCTGCCAGTCGTCGCTCAGGTCGTTGCCCAGGAACCAGGTCAGGACCACGACGTCGGGGGCGTACTGCCGCACGCGGGTCTCGAAGAGCCGCACGGCGAGCGCGGGGCTGCTGCCGGCCACGCCCCAGTTCTGGACCACGATCTCCTTCTCCCCGGGATCCTCTCCCGCGGCGAAGTCCATGTGCAGGCCCGGAACGAGCGTGTGCAGCGAGCCGACGACTCCCAGGCTCGTGAAGCGCTTCTCCTCGTCCGTGGCCAGCGCCGCGACCATCGAGTCCCCCAGCACGGCTACCCGTATCTGGCCGACCGGCTTGGCGGTCGGCCAGTCCCGGTCGCGCATGCCCTCGCGGTTGAAGCGCAGGTGGACGCTACGTGCCGCCTCCTCGACGTAGCAGTCGCCTTCCCACGAACGCGTGAAGCGCCGGCCGATCTCCTGGTCGCGAAAGGTGTAGACCGGCCCCTCCTCCGAGAGCACACGCACCGCCACCTCGCCCAACAACAGTGCCACCACCAACCCCAACCCCAGCAGCCCAAGACGTAGGGCCGCCGCGCGCGCGAAGCGCGCTACCCACGGAACCGTCGGATCAGGTGCGGCTGCCTGAGGCACTCTTGCGCTCCGATCCAGAGCCTACGTCCGCAGCCCTTCGTGTGCAGGTTCCGTGGCCGGTGTAGGTTCCGTGGCGTGCGCACGATCCTCGGGCTGAGCGCCTACTATCACGACGCCGCGGCCGCCCTGCTGGTGGACGGTCGCATCGTGGCTGCCGCCCAGGAGGAGCGCTTCAGCCGCATCAAGCACGACGCGGCCTTCCCGGCGCAGGCGATCGCCTGGTGCCTGAGGGAGGCGGGCCTCAGGATCGAGGACCTCGACCTCGTGGCCTTCTACGAGAAGCCGCTCCTGAAGCTCGACCGGCTGCTCGAGACCTACTTCGCAACCGCGCCCGCTTCGCTCCGCTCGTTCCTGCGCTCGATGCCGCTGTGGCTCAAGCAGAAGGCGCACGTGGGCCGGGAGCTCGGCCGCGGGCTGGGCCCGGCCTACACGCGCCGCTTCGTGTTCCCCGAGCACCACCTCTCGCACGCGGCGAGCGCCTTCCTGCCCTCGCCCTTCGAGGAGGCGGCGATCCTGACGCTCGACGGCGTGGGCGAGTGGGCCACGGCCAGCGTCGGGCGCGGGCGCGGGAACCGGGTCGAGCTGCTCGACGAGCTGCGCTTCCCCCACTCGCTCGGGCTCCTCTACTCCGCGTTCACCGTGCTCACGGGCTTCGAGGTCAACGACGGCGAGTACAAGCTCATGGGCTTGGCGCCCTATGGCGAGCCGCGCTTCAAGGACCTGATCCTCGAGCGCCTGATCGACCTGAAGGCCGACGGCTCCTTCCGCCTCGACATGCGCTGGTTCGGCTACGCGCACGGGCTCACCATGACCACGCCGCGGCTCCACCGCCTGCTGGGCCGCGGCCCGCGGCGGAAGGACGAGCCGCTCACGGCCCTCGACATGGACCTGGCCGCCTCGATCCAGGCCGTGACCGAGGAAGTGATGGTGCGCGCCGCACGTCACGCCCTCCAGCGCGCCGGATCGAAACGCCTGTGCCTGGCCGGCGGCGTAGCGCTCAACTGCGTGGGCAACGGTCGCATCCTGCGCGAGGCCGGGGTGGAGGACCTGTGGATCCAGCCGGCCGCGGGCGACGCGGGGGGGGCGCTGGGGGCGGCCCTGTGGACCTGGCATGGACTGCTCGACAAGCCGCGCACGGCGCTGGCGAGCGATGCGCAGCAGGGTTCGCGCCTGGGGCCCGCCTTCGGCTCCGACGAGGTTCGCGCGCTGCTCGAGCGCGAAGGCGCGCGCTACGAGCGCTGCGCCGACGAGGGCGCGCTGTGCGCGCAGGTAGCCGGGCTCCTCGCGGAAGGCAAGGTCGTGGGCTGGTTTCAAGGGAGGCTCGAGTACGGCCCTCGCGCGCTGGGCGGGCGCAGCATCCTGGCCGATCCGCGGAGCCCGGAGATGCAGTCGCGCGTCAACCAGATGGTCAAGTTCCGTGAGTCCTTCCGCCCCTTCGCGCCGGCCGTGCTGGCCGAGCAGGCCGACGACTGGTTCGACCTGGACGGGCACGCGAGCCCCTACATGCTGCTGGTCGCGCCCGTGGCAGCGAGCCGCCGCGTCGCACCCACGGAAGAGGAGCGCGCGCTCCAAGGGCTGGCACGCCTGGGTGCTCGACGCTCCAGCGTGCCCGCCGTGACCCACGTGGACGGCTCGGCCCGCATCCAGACCGTGGACCGCGCCCGCGAGCCGCGCTTCCACGCGCTGCTCACGGCCTTCGAGAGGCTCACGGGCTGTCCCGTGCTGATCAACACCTCCTTCAACGTGAAGGACGAGCCCATCGTGGCCACGCCCCAGGACGCCTGGCGCACCTACCTGGCCACGGGCATCGACGTGCTGGTGCTGGAGGACTGCGTGGTGCGCGTCAAACCCGCCCAGGGTGCCGTCGCGAGGGCCGCGACCCGTGCGGCGACCACGGACGTGCTCGAGGGCGCCCCGCCGCGGGACCTCCCCCCGGCCCCCACGCCCTCGGCCCTTGCTCTCTTCGTGGCCACGCCTCTGCTGCTGCTGGGCGTCGTCGCCGGGCTGCTGCGCTGGCGGGCCGGCCTCACGACGCTCCCGCCGGTGCTGCTCGTGCTGGGCGCCCTGGCCTCGCTCACGCTGCTGCTCGCCCCCGGGCTGCGCCATCCCGCCCACGACGCCTGGGGCCGCGTCGTGCGTCCCGTGGGGCGCCTGCTCACCGCCCTGCTGCTGGGCGCGATCTACCTGCTGGTGCTCACGCCGCTGGCGCTGCTGGCCAGGCTCCTGGGCCGTGACCCGCTGCAACGGCGCCTGGACCGCGGCGCGTCCTCCTATTGGCGCCCGCGTTCCCGCGTCTCGGACGTGGACGACGCCTTCCGCGCCTCCTGACGTAGGCTCTAGGCGTGGCCGCCCCCCGCGCCCCCGAGACCGAGGAGATCGCGCGCCGCGCGAACGAGCCCCGACGCGGGTTCGTGGCGGAGATGGCGAGCATGCTCTGGCACCACAAGAAGTGGTGGCTGGCGCCGATCGTGATCCTGCTGGTGCTGGTGGGCGCGCTGGTGGTGCTGGGAGGCGGACCTCTGGGCCCGCTCCTCTACCCGCTGTTCTAGCTGCGCAGGCGGGAGTCGAGCGCGCGCAGCCAGGAGCGTGAGGCCTTCAAGGACCCGGCGAGGTAGGCGCGCAGCACGCCCAGGCGGAAGCGGGGCGTGGTGACCTCGCGGATCGAGCGCGCCAGGCTGGCCAGGCCGTCGAGGGCGTAGCGCTGCTTGAAGCGCCGGCCGGAGCGGTAGAGGCCCGCGGGGTTGACGAAGACCAACGAGCGCGCGCCGCCGGCGAGCGCGCCGTCCACGAGCAGATGCGTGGCGGAGAGGTCCGGCAGCACGAAGCGCGCGGTGTGCAGCGCCTTCACGGCGGCGCCCAGGCCGCGCGCCATGGCCGCGCGCTCACGGGCCCCAGAGTGCGGCAGGGCCAGCGCCAGGTGCTCGTGGAGCGGCAGGCCGCGCGCCTCCCGGGTGACGAGCAGGCCCACGCGTCGGCCCTGGTGACGGCCCTCGACGGCCAGCCACGGCTCGGGCGCTCGAAAGCCCGCCGCGCGCAGCGCGAGCAGGTCGTGGAAGGCGGTCAGCGGGTCGCGGCGGCGCTCGTAGGGGGCGTGGACCTTCACGAAGGCGGGCTGCCCCCCCACCTCCACGCGACGCACGAGCCGACCCTCGGAAGGGCCCGAGCCCTCGCCGCCCTGGAGCAGCCGCGCGAGATCGAGCCAGCCGCCCGCGGCGAGCGCGCGCCGGCCGGCGCGCGTCACCAGCCCGTGCAGCCCATCGAGGGTCAGCGCGGTCACGCGGTCGAGGGGCAGCAGCGCGCCGCCCGCACGCGCCACCAGCGCGCTCGAGGAGTGCTCCTTGGCGTCGCCCACGATCGCCATCTCGATGCCCAGACGCCGCGCGGTCTCGCGCTCGGGCAGGGTGTCGAGGGTGTAATCGCGCCCCTTGGCGTGCACGTCGGGCTTGAGCACCTCGAGCAGCCGGTCCACGGTGGCGTCGTCGAAGAGCAGCACGTGGTCCACGCAGGAGAGCGCCGCCACCAGCTCGGCCCGCTCGCCCTCCGGCACGACCGGCCGCCCCGCGCCCTTGGTGGAGCGCACGCTGCGGTCGCCGTTCACGGCGACGACGAGCACGCCGCCCAGGGTCGCCGCCTCCTCGAGCGCGCGCACGTGGCCCACGTGCAGCAGGTCGAAGCCGCCGTTGGTGAACACGATGCGCCGCCCCGCGCGGCGGTGCGCGCCCACGATCTCCTTCAAGCGCGCCTCGGGCTGGATCTTGTCGGCGGCGCTCATGCGGGGGCCGCCGAACGCGGGGGCAGCAGCGGCCGGCCCTCGCGCCTGAGGATCCACTGCGCGGCTTCGCGCAGGTCGCGGGCCACGAAGTCGGGGTCGTAGGGACCGCCCAGGGGCAACGGCCACTTGTCGCGCTCGGCAGCGAGCAGCACCGCCGGCGTGCCGGCGCGCTTGCCGGCCACGATGTCGCGCTCGCCGTCGCCGATCGTGTAGCAGCGCGCGAGATCAAGACCGAGGTCGGACTCGGCACGGCGCCACATGCCCGGGTTGGGCTTGCGGTCCTCGTGATCGCGGGCGTACTCGGGCACGCTGCCCTCGGGGTGGTAGGGACACATGTAGGAGGCGCTCAGGCGCACGCCCTCGCCCGCCAGCACCTCGTCGAGGCGCGCGGCCACCGCACGGTAGCGCTCCAGGCTGTACTTGCCGCGCGCGATGCCCGACTGGTTCGTGGCCACGACCAGCAGGAAGCCCGCCCCGGCCAGCGCGCGCAGCGCCTCCCCCACGTGGGGCAGCAGACGCACGCCGTCGGGCTCGCTCAGGTAGCCCGGATCCACGATCAGCGTGCCGTCCCGGTCGAGGATCAGCGCCCGTCGGCGGCCAGGCTCGGGCGCGGCGGGTGACGGCATGCGGCGCGGATTCTACGTCCCCGGCGCGCTCCGCACGATCCGTGTAGGTTGGAGGCCCTGGGCACGGCGGGCCGCCAGGCCGCAAGGAGCGACGGTGACGGATCTCAACGACCGACACGAGCCGCGCGCGCAGCCTCTCGATGACCTGAGGCCGTGCTGGCGCTGGGTGTGGGTCCTCCCGCTGCTCGTGCTCGCCGCCACGCCGCTCAGCGCCGAGCCGCCGGCACCGGCAGCGCCGGCGCCGGCTCCGGCGCCATCGCAAGAGAAGGAGAAGGACGAGGTCTACCCGCCGGAGTTCCGCGAGCGCGTGAACAAGGCCGTGGAGCGGGGCGTGGAGTTCCTCTTCTCGCGCCAGAACGGCGACGGCTCCTGGCCGACGGAGGGCAGCGACGTCTCGGACTACAAGCTGGGCGTGAGCGCGCTGATGACCCTGGCTTGCCTGATGGGCGGGACGCCGTCGGAGGACCCGCGCATCGAGCGCGCCTTCGGCTTCATGCGCACCCTGCCGCTCGACAAGACCTACAGCGTGGGCGTGCTGCTGATGGCGCTGCACGCACGGTATTCCGGGGCCGAGGACGCCTTCGCGCAGGACGGCACCGACGCCTACGGCAACCCGGTCAAGAAGGACCCCTGCGTCACGAAGATGAGCCCCGCCGACAAGGCCTGGATGGAGAAGGGGGTCGAGTTCCTGGTCACGAACCAGCACGACGGCAACTGGCGCTACCCCAAGGGCGGCACCGACCTCTCCAACACGCAGTACGCGTTGCTCGGCCTGTGGGCCGCCTCGCGCTGCGGCGTCAAGGTGCCGCAGGAGGTCTGGACCACGGCTTTGGAGTGGCTGCTCTCGACGCAAGAGCGCACCGGACCCGAGGTGAAGCTCAGGATCACCGAGGCGCGGGGCGAGTACCGCGTGGTCTTCACCGAGGACGCGCGCGCGCGCGGCTTCCGCTACCGGCCGGAGAACCTGAACACCGGGGCCATGACCGCGGCGGGCATGGCCGGCGTCGTGATCTGCCAGGACGAGCTGTGGAGCAGCCGGCGCTTCACCGCCGAGCAGCGCAACCGCACGCGCAAGGCGGTGCGCGACGCCATGGCCTGGCTCCAGGACAACTTCGACGTGACGCGCAACC